>JBJYWW010000077.1:0-9590 GCA_046259645.1 Anaerolineae bacterium | reverse complement strand
CCGATGTCCTCATCGGCACTCAGATGGTGGCCAAGGGGCTCGACCTGCCGCGGGTGACGCTCGTCGGCGTGGTCTCGTCGGACACCTCGCTGTACCTGCCCGACATCAGATCGCGCGAGCGCACCTTTCAGCTGCTGAGCCAGGTGGCGGGCCGCGCGGGGCGCTCGGCGTTGGGCGGGCGCGTCGTGTTCCAGACCTACACCCCGAACGATCCCGCCATCCAGCGCGCGGCCGAGCACGACTTCACCGGCTTCTTCGCCGACGAGATCACCTACCGCATGGAGCAGGGCTACCCCCCGTTCCGCACGCTGGTCCGCCTCGAGTACCTGTCCGCCAGCGAGAATGCGGCCGCGCGCGAGGCGGAGCGACTGGCGCGCTCGCTGCGGCTGCGCATCGACCAACTCGGCCTCGACGAGACGCACGTCGTCGGTCCGGCGCCCGCCTTCTTCGGGCGGGTCCGCGGCAAGTCGCGCTGGCACGTCATCGTTGCGTCCAGGTCGGCGCACGAGCTGCTCGCCGAGGTGGAGGTGCCGCGCGGCTGGCGCGTCGACGTAGACCCCGTCAGCGTGCTCTAGCGGTCCTTCGATCCTACTTCGTGCACAGCGGCAGATGCACCGGCCACTGCTTCGGCGCCACGTCCACGTGCAGGAGCAGCGGATGCGCCAGCTGCTCGGCCAAGTCCTCGGCGTTGACCGGGTCGTCGGGCTCGAGGACCACCATCTGCCCGAGGAAGCCCACGTCGATCAGCCCGCTGAGCAAAACGGCGACGACGCCAGTGTCGCCATACGACGCCAGGTCACCGGTGTCGGCGTCGTCAGGCGTCGCATCGTCCTTGTAGTAGCCGCGCACCACGATCGGCGGCGGAGCGCCAGCGGCCAGCGACACCAGCCGCCCCTCCTCGAACACCACCTCACGCCACATCGGAAACGGCAGGACACGGACCGTGTCGGGCTGACCGTCGACGAGCACGCCCGACGGGATGTTCTCGTCGCGGTACGTCGCGCCCACCGCGCTGGGGTCGAGGTCCAGCGACAGGCGAATCTCGACGCCCGGGATGAGCGGGATCTCGTCGATCGGCAGGTCCAGCCCTAGCAACGTCGCGCGCTCGGCGTAGGCCGTCGACGCCCCGGACGCGTCCATGACCAGCCTCACGGGGCCCTCGATGAGAGGCTCCACGCGCGGGACGACCCCGAACGCCCCGAGATCCTCCTCGGTGAACTCGCCGAGCTGCGGGATCGACAGTCGGAACTTGCTGCGATCGACGCGGTCCCGCTCGTCGCCAAGGAGCGACAGGCGCTTCAGCCCGAAGTACCCGTCCTCCGCCGTCGCGAAGCCGAGCACGTATGCCGTGGACCGGATCTCGTTCGTCGCGCTGTCGAACGCCACCGCCGGCGTCGGCGAGTCGGGCGGGCTGTCGAACACGTAGGCCCGGCCGATCTCACCCGCCCCAAGCGGGTCATCCACCACGATCGTCGCGGGCGAGAGCTCCTGCGACACGCCCGGGGGCCAGGAGTCCGCGCCGGGCCGCGCGTCGCCCAGTGCCCCGGCGGTGAACACCAGCTCGTCGTTGCCATCGAGTCGGTCGGCGCCCTCCACCGGCACGAACGCCCCATCGCCGTCGCGCTGATCGACCTGCGAGGCGATCCGCGCCCACGACGAGTCGCGATAGGCCCACACGCCGACGCGCGAGACGGCCAATCCCAGGAAGTGCCCGAGCTGCTCCCCGGACAGCACTACCGGCTCGGTGTCTCGCCCGACGGGAACGGCCGCGGCCCTAGGTGCAGGAGCAAGCGCAGGTGCAGGCGCGGCCGCCGTCACGACCGCGGCCGGCGCCGCTGCCGTGCGCGCCGCCACTGCGGCCAACGCGAAGATCAGCATCGCCGCCAGGCCCAGCGCCACGGCGGGGGCCCGCGAGAGCCCTGGTTCGAACGTCATGCTCCCCCTCCATCGAGCTCCACCTGCTCCACCTTGTGGCGCTGTACCCGATAGCGCTGCAAATCGTCGGCCAGCACCGTGTTGGGGAAGACCGCCGTCGCCTCCTGAGCGACCTCCGACGGACGGTACCTCCGCGAGACGTGCGTGAGGATGAGCGAGTGGACCCCGGCCTCGCGCGCAAGGCCGGCCACGTCGCGGGCCGTCACGTGACCGAACTGGCGCGCGGTGTCGCGATCGTCCCACAGGTAGGTGGCCTCGCAGATCAGAAGGTCGGCGTTGCGCGCAACGACGTCGAGGCCGTCCAGGCGCCCGACATCGCCGATGAACACGAGCTTCGTCCCCGGCTCCGCTCGACCCAGCACCTCGTCCGGCCTCACGACCCGTCCGCCCTCCAGCTCGACGTCGTGCCCCTGAACCAGCCGGCGCCGCTCCGGCCCGGCCGGCACGCCGAGCTTCTCGGCATGCTCCACGAGGAACGGCCGATGCGACTTCTCCTGGAAGATGAAGCCGAAGTTGCCGCTGCCCCGATGCGTGACCGGGAACGCCACGACGTCGAGATCGCCGGCCGTCAGCACCGGGCCCGGCGCCAGCGGCTGGTAGTCGATGACGAGATCGGTCTCGGCGCCGCGGATCACGACGTCCATCAGGTCGCGGACGCGGTCGAGAGCCCAGCGCCCGCCGTGGATCGACAGCCTGTCGGCCGCCTCCCAGCGGGAGAACGTGCTCGCGATCCCACCCAGACCCAGGATGTGGTCGAGGTGGCCGTGGGTCAGGAACACCGTGTCGAGGCGCTTGAAACCGAGGCCGGATCGCAGCAGCTGCCTCTGTGTGCCCTCGCCTGCGTCGATCAGGAAGCGCCGGTCGCGATGCAGGATCATCGTCGACGGCAGCCCCCGCCGAACGGACGGAGCCGACGCGGAGGTCCCGAGGAACACAACCTCGATCACGCCGTCACTCGCTGTCGCCCTTGCCGGCGCAGGCGCGGGCGTCTTCGATCGCGGATGCCCTCTCGAGGTCGACGGTGCTGGGACGCGTTGCCACCCTTGCGCCTACTTCGAGCACAGCGGCAGCGCGATGTGGTGCGCCCACGCCGGATCGGGCGTCGGCTCGGCCGTCGCTGTCGGCGCGGCGATAGAAGGGGACGCGCCTGTCGTCGGAGTCGGCTCGGCGGTCGCGCCGTCTGTGGGGGTGGCAGAAGGCGACGGCGTGCCTTGGCCGGCCAGCTCGGTGCTCGTCGGCGTCGCCGTGACCGTGGCCGACGGTTCGATTGGTGTCGCCGAGGCCAAAGCCGTGTCGGTCGCGGTTGCGACGGGCGTCAGCGGGGGCGTAACCGTCGCCGACGCCTCCGGCGTATGTGGCGTGGCGCTGGGTGGCGGCGCGGTGGCTGTCGCCGGCATGGCGCCGACCACGATCGCGTAAGCGAGGGGTGCGGCGGCCTGCTCGGCGAGCTCGGCGGCCGTCGGACCGACCAGACCGGACTCGCCGGTAGCCGGGAGGACGACCACTTGGCCGGGGAACCCGGCGTTGGCAAACTGGTCGACGTCCGGCGCGCCGACGCCGTTGTCGCCGTAGGATCGTTTGTCGCCGGTGTCCGACGGATCGAGCGACGAGTCGTCTTTGTAGTACGCGCGCGCGTCGGCCGTAGGGCCGGACGGCAGGGACAGCACCGCCACGCGCCCGTCGGCAGTGTCCATCTCGCGCCACGCGGGAACGGGCGCGCCCGGCACGGAGTCGGCGCTGCCGTCTACGACGACGCCGCCCGGCACGTTGGCGTCGGAGTACTTCGCGCCCACGGCCAGGTCGGTGAAGTCGAGCGAGCACCGGACGCCCTCGAGATCGAAACCGGCGGGCACCTCCAGGTCGCGCAGACCGTCCAGGTTGAGCTCGACGCGGCGCTGATAGGCCATCGCCGCGCCGGCCGAGTCGAGGATCGCCCGCACCGGGCCGGCCTTGACCGGGTTGGGTGTTAGGCCGGGCAGGTCGATGCCGGGCAGGACGCCGAGCTGCTCTTCGGTGATCTCCTGCTGCGTGGGACCGAACCGGAGGCTGATCCGGATCTTCATGCGGTCCAGAAGATCGCCGGTCGCACCCCACAGGGACAAGCGCTTGTAGCCGACGTAGCCGTCGAGGACCGAGTCGGCGAAGCCCAGCACGTAGGCGTCGCTGCGCAGCTCGAGGCTCTCGCCGTCGAACGTGACCAGCGGCGGCAACGCGATCTCGGGGCCGCCGTGCGACAAGATGACGTACGCCCAGGCCTCGAAGCCCGGCGACAGGGGATCGGTCACCTTGACCATCTGCGGCGGCAGGCGCCGCTCCATCCCCGGCGGCCACGCGCCGTCCGGCGCCACGGCGCCGTCCGGGTCGAGCGGGAAGACCAGCTCGTCGTTCTCGTCGAGGCCGTCCCCCTCAGCGGCAACGTACTCGCCTATCTCGTTCCGCTCGTCGAGCTGGGACTGCAGCAGCTGCCACGAATCGCCGCGCCATGACCACACCCAGAGCTCCTCGTCCAGCGCTCCCGCGAGCTCCATTGTGTCGCTGCCGGCCACCACGACTGTCTCCCCGTAGCGAGCGGCGCCCGCCTGCGCCCGAGCCTCGCCCGCCACGGCTGGGAGATCCCGAGTCCCCGCAGGGCCGACGGCGGCCAGGACGGCGACGGCCAGCGCAGCTGCCTTGGTGAGGGTGCCGAGCGTGGCGGCTCCGCGCCATGTCATTAGCGACTCCTGGGCCCCGGTCCGGAAAAGGGCGCGAATCATACCATCCGGCCGGCAGCGTCGCTAGAATGGCGCCGTGGAGCCCAACCTGATCCTCGCCTCCGCGTCGCCCCGCCGGCGGCAGCTCCTGTCGGAGCTCGGCGTCAGCTACGAAGTGCGCCCGGCAGACGTCGACGAGACGCCCATGCCCGGGGAGAGCGCGCCGGACCACGCCGCGCGCCTGGCGCTGGCGAAGGCGCGCGCCGTTGCCGGCACGGTCGGATCGGGCTTGGTGCTCGGCGCGGACACCGTAGTGGTGCTGGACGGCCAGATCCTGGGCAAGCCGCGATCGCCCGACGAGGCGCTGCGCCACGTGACACGGCTGCGCGGGCGGAACCACCAGGTCATCACCGCCGTCGCGCTAGTCGACGCCGACGGTCGTGAGTGGTGCGACAGCGAGTCGACCGTCGTCTGGATCCGCGACTTCGGCGACGACGAGGCCCGGCGCTACGTGGAGTCTGGCGATCCGTTCGACAAGGCCGGGGCGTACGCCATTCAGAATGAGGAGTTCCGGCCCGTGTCGCGCCTCGAGGGCTCGCGCTCCAACGTGGTCGGGCTGCCGCTGCGGCTGACAGCCCGGCTCCTGGCCGAGGCCGGGGTCGACGTTGCCCCTGCCGGCGCCACCGCGGCCGAGGGCGCGGAGGGCGCCTAGTCGGCTCCGAGGACGTGGAGCGCCCTGTCCTCGAGCGCACGCGGCACCAGCACTTGCGCGCCACCGAGCACCGCGCTGCCGTAGGCCGACACCGACTCGCTCTTGACCACGGCCGGGATGTCCTCCGCCTCTAGGACTCCCCGGATCACGTGGGCTTGCTCCACTGCCGGCGCCCAGTAGACAGGCACCCACTCGGTGGGCTCGTCGCCGCCCCCGAACCGCGCCTGGGCGCCGGCCGCCGACGCGGTGCGGCGGCGCCACGGCACCCGCAGCCGCGGCAACCGCCACGGCCGCGGAAGGGCCGCGCCGGAACCGATGGCGGAGGACGCTGCGTGTCCTACGGCGCTGCCTCCAACGTGGTGGTGACCTCCTCCGGGCCGACGAGCTCGGTCAGGCGCTCGATCACATCCTCGAGCGCCGCCATCTGCAGCCCGAACGCCGCCCAGTCCCCATCGCGCAGGGCTGCGCGGGCGGCGTCCTGGTGCTCCCTGGCGCGCGTGACAAGGTCGGGCACGCTGGTGACGACGGCGAGGTCGCCAGCGGCGGTTCCACCGATCGCAGGCCCCACGCCGGAGGCCGAGCCGCTCCCGGCCGGTTCGCCGGGCGGGCTACCGGACGGTGTCGCGATCGCGCCCTCGGCGTCGCCGGCGGTCGACGCCCTACCTTCGGTGCCGGCCGTTCCTTCGGCACCGACCGCGCCGGACTCGCCGGCACCGCCCGCCCTCGCCCGCAACTCGGTCCGCGAGAGTATCTCAGCCATCGCCTCGTCGAGCGTCTTCTCCATCACCACGTCGTCCTGCGACGCCACGATGACCCGTTTCAACTCGGGGAACGAGCTCGCCTCGGCCGCGAGATAGAGCGGCTCGACGTACATGACCGCGTCGCCGAGCGGGATGACGAGCAGGTTGCCGCGTATCGTGCGCGAGCCGGCCTGGCTCCACAGGGTGAGCTGGGCCGACACGTCCGTGTCCTTGTCGATGCGGTCCTCGACTATCTCCGGGCCGTCGATGCGTCGCCCTTTCTCGAACCGGTACACGACGAGCTCGCCGTAGTGGGCCGGATCGCTGCGCGCCGCCAGCCAGGAGATCATGACCTGCTTCTCCACGGGCGTGAACGGCAGCATCAGCAGGAACTCCGGCTCCGGCTCACCCCGCAGGCGCATGGTGACGTAGTACGGCTGGACCGGCACCTTCTCGCCCTGCTGGCGCGTCTCCAGCGGCACGGACCAGACGTCCTCGGCGTTGTAGAAGACGTCGGCCCGCGACATGTGGTAGCGCGTGTAGATCTCGGCCTGCGCCCGGAACAGCGCCTCCGGGTAGCGCCAGTGCTCGCGGAACGCCTCGCTCCGCGCCCCGTCGGCCTCGAACAGCGTGGGAAAGGTCCGCCGCCAGGCGGCGAGGATTGGGTCGGCCTCGTCCACGACGAAGAAGCGCGGCACGCCGTCGTAGGCGTCGATCACCACCTTGACGCTGTTGCGCGCGTAGTTCTGGCCGGCCAGGGTCCGCAGGTCCTGGCCCCAGCCCGGGACCGGCTGCGAATAGGGGTAGCGGTCGGTCGCGGTGTAGGCGTCGTATATCCAGACGAGGCGCCCTTCGGAAGTGATCACGAGGTACGGATCGGGGTCGAGCAGCAGGAACGGCGCGAGACGCCGGACCCTATCGGTGATGTTGCGGTACATGAGGATGCGGCTGTCGGGCGTCACGGCGTCGGACAGCAGGATCTCGACGTCGCCGAAGCGCGCCGCGAAGGCCATCTGGCGCAACGTCGACCCGACCTTGACCCCGGCGGCGCCATCGTAGTCGTTGCGGACGTTGTTCGAGCCGGCCGGATAGTCGAACTCCTGCGCATCGGTCCCGACTATCACGTACGTGTCGTCTTGCGCCTCGCCGAAGTAGATGCGTGGCTGGGTGATCGAGACGTCGAAGGGCTCCTCGGTCACCGTGGGGATGTCCTTGGCCCACAGTACCGCCTGGCCGCGCGAGTCCACCTCGTCGACCGGCGCCACCACCGCGCCGAACCCGTGGGTGAACTCGAGGTGGCGGTTCACCCAAGTCGGATTGCGCAGCTCCTCGACATCGAGCTCGCGGGCCGCCAGGTTGACCTGGTGCTGCGCGCCGTCCAGGAGGTAGCGATCCAGGTCGACGTCCAGGAACCGGTAGTAGGTGCGTATCTCCTGGATCTGCTCGAACATGCCGAGCAGCACCTGCCAGTCCCAAAGCCGCAGGTTTTCGAACGTGCCCCGGTTGTCGTCGACCAGCTCTTCGCTCAGCTGGCCGCTGGGGTCGTACTCCATCTCGGCGACGTCCTCGAGAGCGTACGCCGCGCGAGTGCCGGCGATCGCGTGCTCGATGTACGGCGACTCGAGCCGCAGCTCGTCGGGTCGCACCCGATACCGCTGCACCAGGCCCGGCGCCATGTCGACCGCCACGAAGCGGACCACGACCGCCAACGCGATCGCTCCCAGCGGGAGCCACGGCCGGCCGACGCGCAACGTGAGCAGCAACAGCCCCGCCAGCACGACGCCGAGCAGTGCCAGAAGCGTCAGGCCCGGGAGGAGCACCGTGATGTCGGCGTAGCCGGGGCCGAAGAACGCGCCGCCGTCGCGCGACGTCAGCAGCAGCTCGAAGCGCGACAGCCAGCTCCCGGCCGCCCAGAGCAGCGCCCACAGCGCGGCGAGCACCGTGAGGTGCGTTCGGGCCCCCGCCGGCACCTCGAGCGTGCGCTCACGGATCTGCAGCAGGCCTCCCGCGGCGTAGATCAGCGCCACGCCGATGAGCGCGACGAAGACGTGGCTCAGCAGCACGCCTCGCGCGAGCTCGTACATGGGCAGGTCGAACACGTAGAAGCCGACGTCGCGCCCGAGGATCGGGTCGGTCGCGCCGAAGTCGCCGCCGTTCAGGTAGAGCATCACCGTCGGCCACGCCGACGAGACACCCAGAGCGATCAAGAAGCTGACGACCGCGGCCGCCGCCACCGCGACAGTGCGCATGGTATCGCCCGGCACCGGCGAGCGCTGGCCCGGCCAGACCACCTGCCCCGAGGCGCGGCGCACCGCCAGAAGCCAGTTGCCGGCCAGCCAGGCCAGGCCGACCGCCAACGTGACGAGCAGCATTGCCAGCGGGGCCAGGACCTGCGTCCGCACGACGCTTATCTGATCCAACGCGGCGAACCACAGCCAGTCGGAGTATAAGTCCACGAGGCGCAGCGACACCACGAGAGCCGCGATGATCAGCGCCGCAAGCACCAGCCGCCGCCCTGGAGCGCGCGGCTCGGGCGGCTTGGCCCCCTCCCCGAACAGCTTCTCGAAGTCGATCTGTCCCGTCACCCTTCTAGCCCTCCTCAGCCAGGTCCCCGTCGGACAGGCTGATGCCGCTCTCGTCGAGGGCCGCCGGCCGCCACGGCTGGTCGGTCTCGGGATCGTGGCGCCCGACGCTCAGCACCTCCTCCGCCGCGTCCGCGCCCATGCGCATGGCGCCGTGCATGTTCGGGTAGCAGAAGCCGCCCTGCCGCCCAGTCGTCCACAGGTTGTCGATCCCGCCCACGTGCTCCATGATCCGCTCGAAGTGCGGCTCGAACCCTATCTCGAACAAAGGGTAGCCGTGCTCGGAGCGCACCACGTGCGTCTCGACGATCTCGTCGGGGTCTACGAGACCTGCTCCCGCCAAGTCGCGCGCGATGCGGCGGTGCGTCTCCTCGCCGCCGTTCCACCGATCGTCGCCGATGGCGCAGGTCATCTCGACCAGCAGCACCGTGTGGTCGGGCGGGGTGACCTCCAGACCGCTGTTCTTGGGTTCCGCCACCCGGTGGAAGACGCGATCGCGGAAGTAGATGTACTGAGCGTCGAGCACGCGGTCACGCCGCACCAGAAGACCGTAGACCACGAGCGGCCTGAAGCCCAGCGCGCGCGAGGAGCGGAGCACGTCATCGGGCGCCTGCGGTCGCAGCAGCGCCGGGAGGACGGGCAATGGGATCGTCGAGATGCAGAAGTCGGCGTCGATCGTCGTGTCAGCCCCGTTCCGCCGGTACGACACGCGCACCACGCGCCCATCGCTGGTCTCGATTGCCGTCACGGGGCTCGAAGTCAGCACGCGCCCACCGTCCGCCAGGATCGCGTCGGCAAGAGCCATCGGCAACTCGCGCGAGCCGGTTCGCGAGTAGTGGAGCGTCTCGTCGGCCAGCGCGCTCTCGACGTCTGACGCCATATCATCCTTGTCCTTCAGCCCGAACCGCGAGAGGGCCTTCCTGATCATGTC
>JBJYWW010000076.1:0-3995 GCA_046259645.1 Anaerolineae bacterium | reverse complement strand
TGGTGGGGAAGGGGAGACTCGAACTCCCACGGGTCGCCCCACATGCTCCTAAGGCATGCGCGTCTGCCAGTTCCGCCACTTCCCCTGGCGAACCTCCATTATAATGCAGCGCCCCAGGCGCTCATAGGGTCCGGGCGCCTCACGAGCGCCGTTAGGGCGCCATGGGGCAGCGGCGTGGCGCGGCCGGTGGGCGGCCCTAGCGGGACCTGCTCATGAGGACCGCCCATTGCTCGACGGTTGGCCAATAGTGGTCGGAGCAGGCTGACCGGAGGTGCTCTTCGCGGTAGTCCCGCACGGCGTCGCGCACTCCTACGGGGCTCAAGAGCGCCGTGTCGGCGATCGCCAGCACGCGCAGACCGCACACGGGGCACACGATCACCTCGTCCAGGCTCAGGCGCCAGTCCGGATTGCGAGCCTGCCAGTCGAGGATCGCTGGTATGGGCCCCGGGCTCTCGGGGAAGAACACTATGGCAACGGGATCTTTCAAGGGCGCGGCACCCTTGTGCGGTCTGTCGCCCGGTGGGCGACGGGGTCGGACGACTAGTCTTCCTGCGGGGCCTCGACGACCAGCGTGAAGGTGGTGCCCTTCTCGAGGTCGCCCAGGGACTCGAAGAAGACGGTGGCGGTGCGCTGGAGCCCCTCGTCGGCGAACCTCGCGCTGAGCTGCTCGCCGTGGAGGAAGATCAGCGTGCCGTCGCGGTCCTCCGGCTCGTCCCAACCCGCGGCCGTCATGTGCTCGGCGAACCAGTCGTAGAGCTCGTCGGCGTCGACCCCCCGAATCACGAACGTGGCGACGGCGTCCTGTTCGCCGCTTGCCTCGCTGTGCTCGATGAGGAACGCGCCAGCCGGGATCACGACGCCCGGCAGTCGGTCGCTCTCGACCGGTGCCAGCGGCTCCGACTCTGGGTCGACGGTCGGGGTGGCGGTGGCACCGGTGCGCAGCACGACGGTCGGCTGCGCACCAGCGTCGCCCGCCGCTTCGGCGGGCGCCAACTCCGAGCCGGACTCGGCTTCCGCCCCGCCGTCATCGGACCCGGCGCCGGCAATCAGCCCCTGCGCTCCCGAGCCGCCGTTGTCCTGCGATACGTCGAGGCTTTGCTGCTCTGTCTGGTCCGCGCTGCTGCATGCCGCGACACCGACGACGAACACCAAGGCCAGCAGCGCGCCCGCCGCGGCGGTTAGCGAACGACCCATGGATCTCCCCTCCTGTGGCCGGTCGCGCAAGGCGCGAGCCGGTCGCGGCACAAGCTTATTGCCAGGAACCGCCGAGTCAAGCCCTGCGGTCACCTCGCACCCCCGGTGCGCGGCGACTTGGCGCCCTTCGCGGCATCTGGAACCATTGCCGTGTGGCCCACGTAACCACCCGCCCCACGCGAGCGCGGACATCGTCCGCCCGAACCCCCGAGCTACGGCCTGCATCGGAGCTTGCGGGAGCGCTCGAGCCCCCTGAGGCGGCGGCACGCGGGTCGTTTCGAGCCCCGGCGCGAAGCGCCCTGCCTCGGGCGTTCTACGATCGCGGCGCTGAGGTGGTGGCGCGCGAGCTGCTCGGGGCGGTGCTCGTGCGGCGCACGCAGAAAGACACGCTGCGGGCGCGGATCGTCGAGACCGAGGCGTACGTCGGGCAGCACGACCTGGCGTGTCACGCGGCGCGGGGCCTTACGGAGCGCACGGCCGTGATGTTCGGGCCGCCAGGACGAGCGTATGTCTACCTGGTCTACGGAATGCACGACATGCTGAACGTGGTGACTGCGGGCGAGGGCGACCCGCAGGCGGTGCTCATTCGCGCCTGCGAGCCCAACTCCGGCGACGCGGAACGAGCCGGTGGCGCGGTGGAGCGCATGGACGGCCCGGGACGACTGACGAAGGCCCTGCTCGTTACACGCGACCTGAACGGACACGACCTCAACCGGCCGCCGCTGTGGATAGAGGCCGGCTCTCCGCCGCCCCGCGTCGAGGTGGGACCGCGGGTCGGCGTCGACTACGCCGCGGAGTGGGCCGACGCCCCGCTGCGGTTCTTCGACGCCGACAGCCAGGCCGTCTCGCGATCGCGGTCCCGCCGGCTGAGCAGCGAGCGAGCCGGCCCGAAAGCGAACCTCACATGAACCTCGAAGAGCTGATCGCCGGCCTCTCGACAGACGAAGCCTATCCCGGCTCGGAAGGTCCGGTCGACGTCGTACAGACGCACATCTCCGTGGTGTTCCTGGTCGGCGATCGAGCCTACAAGATCAAGAAGCCGCTCGACCTGGGCTTCCTCGACTTCACGACGCTGGAGCGCCGGCGGCACTTCTGTGAGGAGGAGGTGCGGCTGAACAGCCGCCTAGCGCCTGACGTGTACCTCGGCGTGGTCCCGATCACGAGGGCAGGTTCGGAGCTGATCGTGGGTGGCACTGGTGACCCGGTGGAGTACGCCGTGGCGATGAGGCGGCTGCCCGACGAGGCGACGCTCGAGGCCCACCTCGAACGGGGGGATCTCGACGGGCGCCTTCTGCGTCTGGTCGCCGAGCGAGTCGCCGCGTTCCACGAGGCCGCGGCCGCCGGTGACGAGGTGTCGCGTTGGGGGAGCTACGACGTAGTGGCCGGCAATGCCCGCGAGAACTTCGAGCAGATCGCGCCGTACATCGGTGACACGGTCTCCCAGCCGGTGTACGATCGGCTGCTCGCGATCACGGAGGCCGATCTCGCCCGATTGCGCGACCTCATCGAGACGCGCGCCGCCCGGGACGTGCCGCGCGACACGCACGGCGACCTGCACCTCAAGCACGTCTACCGCTTCGCCGACGCCGAGGCGCCCGGCGATCTGGTCGCGGTGGACTGCATCGAGTTCAACGAGCGGTTCCGGTTCGCCGATCCGGTCGCCGACATCGCCTTCCTGGCCATGGACCTGGCTTATCGCGGCCGACCGGACTTGGCGGAGCGCTTCGCCGACGCCTACTTCCGCGCCACCGGTGACGACGAGGGCCGGGCGCTGCTCGGCTTCTATCTCGGCTATCGGGCCATCGTCCGCGGCAAGGTCGATGGCTTCGCCTCCTCGGGGGCCGAGATACCGGAGGACGAGCGCGAGGCGTTCCGCAGGCGCGCTCGGGCGTACTTCCTGCTGGCGCTCGGCGCACTGACCGAGCCGGCCGAGCGGCCGTGCCTGGTCCTCACCTCCGGGCTGCCAGGCACGGGCAAGAGCTGGCTGGCCAGGAGGCTGCGTGACGAGCTTGACTTCGCGCACGTCGCCACCGACGAGGTGCGCAAGGGGCTGGTTGGAATTCCGGCTACGGCTGACGCGGCGGCGCCCTTCGACCAAGGCATCTACACGCCGGAGTGGAGCGACCGCACCTACGAGGCGTGTCTCGAGAGAGCGCGACAGGAGCTGGGCGATGGGCGGCGCGTGGTGATCGACGGCGCGTTCCTCACTGCCGATCGGCGCCGGCCGTTTCTGGATCTGGCGCGAGACGCACGTGTGCCGGCAGTAGTCCTTCAGTGCACGGCGCCGGACGATGTAGTGCGCGAGCGGCTCGTGGATAGGTCCGGCGACGCGTCGGACGCCGACTGGGCCATCCACCAGGCGTTGGCCGCACGGCAGGAGCCGCTGCGCGATCCCGACACCGGCGCGGCCGCGGTCATCGACACCGGCGGCGCGGAGGACGACAGCCTCGAGCAGGCCGCCGCCGTCCTCCGCGACTTGGGCTTGCTCTGAAGTCATCTGAGGTCGGAGGTGGGCTTGCCGTGACATCAGACGCGGACCCGCCGGGACACGGGTCGGCAATCGCCGCGCGAGCAGCGGGCACGCCGGTCGCCGGAAGGGGCCAGGCGTGACCGCGGCGCACGAGGTGCTGCCGCACACGGCCGACCTGCGGGCTGTGGTGCGCGGCCCGGACCAGCATGGGCTGTACCAGGCCGCGGTTGACCTCCTGCGCGAGGTCGTCGTGGGTCAGTCGCTGGTGGAGGTCAGCGAGTCGCGGCTCATCGAGCTGCCGGTCGACACCGACGCGTCGGAGCGGTTCTTC
>JBJYWW010000075.1:0-9624 GCA_046259645.1 Anaerolineae bacterium | reverse complement strand
GGTGTTCGTCGGACGCCCAGTCGGGTGAGGCGTCCTCGTCCGGCACGGCCCACCGTTGGCGTGCTGCTCGCCGTCGGGCTCGGCCCGTCCGTCGCAGTGCTGCTGGCCGTCGGGCTCGGCCCGTCCGTCGGCGTGCTGCTGGCGGTCGGGCTCGGCCCCTCGGTCGGCGTGCTGCTGGCCGTCGGGCTCGGCCCGTCCGTCGGCGTGCTGCTGGCCGTCGGGCTCGGCCCCTCGGTCGGCGTGCTGCTGGCCGTCGGGCTCGGGCCCTCGGTCGGCGTGCTGCTGGCCGTCGGGCTCGGACCTTCCGTCGGAGTGCTGCTGGACGTCGGGCTGGGGCCGGACGTGGCGGTAGCCGTGTCGGTCGGGGTCGCGGTGGCGATCGGCAGCGTGGAGCACCAGTTGACGTAGATGTCGACCAAGCTCTCGGTTGGGTCGTAGAACTGCTTCACGCGCACGGTCGGCGGTCCCAGCCGCGCGTCGAAGTAGTCGGCGTAGACCACCGGCTCGCCCGGCGGGATGTACGGCGGCGGCACCGGCTGTGGCGGGTTCAGCTGGTTGGGCGCCGGGATGATGTCGGCCGGCGCCGGCGGCGACCACGCGTCGGCGATGAACGCCAGCTCCTCGTGCGTCAGGTCGGGAGCGTACATCGGGCCGGGCGCGGGGTTGCGCAGGCAGCCGTAGAACGCCAGCCGACTCACGCTCGAGCGCCAGTTGCTGGTCAGCAGGTACAGCTGGCCCTCCGAGACCTGCACGTCCGTGTACTGGTTCGGGATCACCAGCGTCTGGTCGGTCGCCCAACCCAGGCCCGCGTCGCGCGGGTCGAGTAGCTCCAGCAGCTCGGCGCCGTAGCGGGGCTCGACAGCCTCGTCGACGACAGTCACTTCCAGCGGACCGAACGGCTGCAGCTCGCCGACACAACCGTCGTACTCACGGGTGTTGGCGAAGTCGGCCTCGTCGATGCGCACGATGTCCTCTGCGATCGTGTGGTCGACGTTGTGCGGCGGAAGGACCGAAACCCGATCGGGCAGGTCACCGATGTAGTAGCCCTGCAGCAACAACGAGTCCTCGGGGTTGAACACGCTGCCCTTGGGCACGGGTGTCCTGATGGTGATGTACTCGAACAGCGCCTCGCCCGACGCCGAGTCGGCACGCGTCATCAAGGCGACGACATCGTACTCGTGACCGTCGGCGAAGAAGCGCTTCAGATACCACGGGTCGCCGGGCGTCATGTCGTGCGACCCAGCGCCGTTGTCGATGGCCGAGTGGGTCGCGCCAAGCGCGCGCCCGACAGTGACCGTGACGCGGTCGGCGCCCGTCGCGACGTCCTGCACGAAGACGAACCACGCGCCGTCCGTCGAGGTGTTGACGTCGCCGGGCCCGACGACCGTGACCCGGTCCTGGAAACGGTCGACGAGGGCGGCGTCGCCGATGCGCAAGCTGTAGACGCCGTTGATTCGCGTTGGGCGCGCGACGGATCCGCCGCCGCCCGTGAACCAGAAGCGCACTTGCGCCCGCGAGCCGCGAGTCACGTTCTCGAGCGTCACCAGGTGATCCATCACCATCGCGCTCGAGCCCGCGCTGGTGTTGGGGTCAAGATCGAGCGTCAGGTCCTCGACCGCGAACACGACGAGCTCGTTGCCGTTCAGCGGCACGTCGTCTTCGTCCAGGGTGTCCTCGGCGCCGTCCCCGTCGAAGTCGAGGCGCGGCCCCGGCACGTCGGGCGGCTCGAAGCCGGGCAGATCGGGGCGGTTGCTGCGCCACTGGGTGTCGAGGTGGGCGTTGAGCGTCTGCTCGGAGTGCACGGTGACTGCATCCGGCGCCGTGTCGAAGTTGGCGTCGAACGTCGTGAGCCCGTAGCCGAACTCGCCCCCAGCGGGAAGGACGCCGCCTGGCGCGGGAACGGGCAGCTCGCTGGCCAGCGTTCCGATCGGGAAGCCGAAACGGCTGCGTCCCGCCGGCGCGGCCGCCGGGTTGTCGGTGGTGTCGACGTAGAGGTACGTGTACTCCTGCATCAGCGCCGGATAGGCCAGGTCGCGGCTGCAGTCCTCGGCGTAGCGCACCTTGCTCACGTGGTTGGGCTCGTACCACATGCGCGCCGTGACCTTCTCCCGCGCGTTGCGCGTGTCGATTGACAGCTGGCCGTAGAGCGCTCGCAACGCCTCGTTGAAGTTGCGGAACTCGTCCATGTACGCCGGGTTGGCGGTGAGCGAGTCGCTTCGCGGAGCGTGCGGGTGCTGCGAGTTGAAGGGCCCCCACGGGTCGGTGTAAGGGTAGGACTCGACCGGGTAGCCCGGCTCCAGGGGGTCAGCCGCCACCCGCGTGTCCCCGGCGCCGTACGCCAGCGCCGCGTCGCGGGCGGCGCAGTACTCGCCGGTCGCCTGCGGCTGACCGCCGTACAATCGAACGCCGCTTTCGCTCAGCCACAGCTTGACCGGGTCCTCGGGTGGGTCGCTCGGATCGAACCAGAACGCCGCGCGACGTTCCTCGCCGGTCAAGTAGCCGCCGTCCGGTGTGCGGTCCACGACCAGGTCCGGCGGTGTCGGCGGGACGGTAGCGGGCACCGGCTCGTCGGGCATCGACCAGCGGCGCCACCGCATGGTAGGCGCCGTGAAGTTGCTAGTCAGGAGGTACTTGTCGGCGTCCCACCGCGCCGGCAGGTTCGCGTCCTCGGCCTGATCGGGCAGCACGAACTCCGTGTAGTGCCACGGCAACGTCCAGGCCTGCTCGTCGTAGAACAGCGACGGCTGAGAACCCGCCGCGCCGCCGTCGCCGTCGAGGTCGGCGCCGTACTTCTCGAGCACCTGCCCGAGCATGAGCGGGTTTGTCTCCTCGTGGCAGTACCGCCAGTAGAGGGCCTCCAGGTCGTCGTACGGACCGACGGGATCGTCGACTTCTCGACCGACGTAGGGCACCGCGTCGGCAGCGCTCAGCACCGGCGGCACGGGACCTACCGGCCCGCCCATGTAGATCACGTCAGGCCGCTGCAGCGGCAGCGGCCAGTCTGGCGACGGTGCCAGCGGATCGAACGCGTCGAGCGCTCGCACATCCTCGAGTATGGTGTGCTCGTAGTTGAAGGGCGGCGGGAGGACCAGCTTCGGGGCGGTTGCGCCCAGGTCGCCATCGTCCAGCAGCGGATAGCCCTGCAGTTGCACCGAGTGTTGCTCGATCGTGTCGGGCACCTTCGGCAGCGGCGAGTTGATCGTGATGCTCTGGAACGTCTCGGCGCCGCAGGTCGTTATCGCCGAGACGTTGTACTCGTGACCGTCCACGTAGAAGCGCTTGAGGAACCACGGCCCACCTGGGCTCTTGTTCAGCGAGTTCGGCGCCGACTCCATGCTCGCGCACGGCGCGCCCAGTGCGCGCCCCGCGATCACGACCGCGGTCTCATCCGCCACGTCGACGTCGGCCACGTGCGCGAACCAGGCGCCCACCGGTACCTGGCCCAGGTTGGTGCCCCCGGGCGGCAGGAGCTGGATCGGCCCGTTGTCACCGGTCAGCATGACGCCGCCGATGCCGACCGAGCGGCGGCCGAGGTACTGCGGCACCAGGCTCGAGTTGCGCCACACCTCGAACACCGCCGCCGAGTCGGTGACCGAGTCGAGCTTGATGAAGTAGTCCATGAACTGCAGCGGCTGCCCGAGGCTCAGAGCCACGGCATCCGTGTGGAAGACCGCCATCTCGTCGCAGCTGAGCGGCTGCCCGTCAGTGTCGAACGTGTCGAGCACCCCATCGCCGTCGAAGTCGATGCGCGCGCCGTCGATGACGTCGGGCAACGCGGCCTCGTCTGTCACGTTGACAGCGTCGATGCGGCCGTCGAAATCATAGTCGAGACTGGTTAGGCCGTTGCCGACGGGCGCGCCGGCCGGATCGAGCGCCGACTCGAACACGCCGACCGGAAACACCATGCTGGTGCCGCCCGCAGTGCCGCAAGCCGGGCGAGGGGCCGATCGGTGCAGCTCGCTCGGTCGCGGCTCGCGCAGCGGCAGCGGGTCGTTCTCGACCAGCATGTACGTCAGCTCGGCCACGATGGCCGGATACCACTCGTCTATGTTGTTGGGCGTGGGATTGGCAGGGGCGTCCGGCGCGCCCGAGTTGTCCGCGTCGGTCAGGCGACCGTCGGCGTTCAGGTCCTTGTCGAGGTGCTGGGGCTCGTACCAGTGGCGGAGCCACACTTTCTCCGAGCCGTCGACGTCTCCCGCCCTGATCCGGGCGCCACGGCTCACCTCGTCAATGCCCTGGAGGCCCGGCCACATCGCGATCAGCCCTGCCTCGTCCAGGCGCTCGGAGATCCAGGCCGGGTCCCATGTCACGAAGTCCATGCGCGGGGCTTCGGGTGACAGCGGGTCGAACGGGCCCCGCGGATCGCTGTATGGCAGGACCTCCGGGATCAGGCCGGTGTTGGGATCGACTGCGGAGGCGTCGCCCGAGGTCGCGGGACCGTTGCCGTACGGCGCCTCAGCCGGGTTGCTGACGACGGGATAGCCATAGACGCGCAACGACATATGCCGCCCCTCGTCCTGCGCCTGGGCGGTCACGCTCTCGTGCGGCGTCACGACGAGGCCCATTCCCAGGCCGGCCGTCCAAAGCACGACGAGAAGCACGGCGAACAAAGCACGATCCAGGGCACGCGGACGGGCGGACCAGCCGACGGCCGGCACACGCAATCGCCCCCCCGCCATGCCGACCAAGCCCGACGCTCGGGACACTGTGCGCCGGCTACCCGCCGTCGAGCCATCGCCTACCCGGTTCGGGCGGTCCGACTCTGTTGGTCGTGGAACTGTCATCGTATGCTCCTGGCCGCGCACGGACGCCTGGCGTGATGCGCGCACCGGCGCCCCCGCCGCGGCCCGGGAAGCACCTAGGGACGCCGGAGAGGCGCCGTTGGGCGGGTCTTGACGCTTCCGCCCACCGGCAGTGACTCACTGCGGTTACGAAAATGTTAACAAAGGCGCGTCTCGAGGTCAAGTCAACATTAACACCAGGCGAACACCAGGCGTGGCGATGTCACGGCCTCGTCGCTGTGGCGTTTGGGAGTGCGACGCCTATCCTTATGGCCGTCCCCGCTCCCAGAGCGCGCAGCATCGCGCGGCGTCACTGTCAATCCGCAATCGTCAGGAGTCCTCCATGTCGGCCCGTATCCTCCTTGCGGCGCTAGCCGCCGCGGTCTTCGGCGCGTCCGTCCCTGCTGTGTCGAGTAGTGCGCCGACACCGCTCGTCAGCCAGGCACCAGGCAGCGGGAGCGCCGCCGAGATCGAGCCGGGCGAGCCCCGCGAGGCCGCGCAAGACCTCTGGATAGTCGTGCTGGAGGGCGAGCCCCTCGCCAGCTACGCCGGCGGCGTGAGTGGGCTGCAGGCGACGAGCCCAAAGACGACTGGGACGGCCCGGCTCGACGTCGCCAGCCCTGACAGCGTAGCCTACCTCGACTACCTGACCGCCACTCAAGATGACGCACTGCTGGCCGTCGAAGGTGCGACAGGACACCCGGTAGAGGTGCTGTACCGCTACCAGTACGCGACAAACGGCTTCGCCGTCCGCATGACTCCTGACGAGGCGGCGCGCGTATCCGACCTGCCGGGCGTGGTGGCGGTGGAGCCGAACACACTACAACCCCTCGACACCGATGCCGGGCCACAGTGGATCGGCGCGCCCGCGATGTGGGACGGCTCGGCCGTATTTGGTGGCGTGGAGACCAAGGGCGAAGGCGTGATCGTCGGCGTAGTCGACACCGGCATCAACATGGATCATCCGTCGTTCGCCGCGACGGACGAGGACGGCTACACGCACACCAACCCCAAGGGCGAGTACCTCGGCTTCTGCAACCCCTCGCACCCCAACCACGACTCGCGCTGGAAGTGCAACGACAAGCTGATCGGCGTCTACAGCTTCCTGACCGGGGCGGTGAACCAGCTCGACCCCGAGGACGACCACGATCACGGCAGCCACACCGCCAGCACGGCCGCCGGCAACGCCATCACGCTCTACAGGCAAACCCCCACGACACGAATAGAGCAGCGCATTTCGGGCGTGGCGCCCCACGCCAACATCATCGCCTACGACGCGTGCTTCTACCAGGCCGGCGGCGAGGGCTCCTGCCCGCCGGTGGCGACGCTCAAGGCCCTCGATCAGGCGCTCGCGGACGGCGTCGACGTGATCAACTACTCCATCAGCACGAGCCAGGGCTCGCCGTGGCGCGACAGCCATATGCTGGCGTTCAAGCGGCTGCGGGAGGCAGGGATCGTGGCGTCCGTGTCAGCCGGCAACGACGGTCCAGGCGCCTCGACCGTCCGGGCCGCCGCACCATGGGTGCTGTCGGTGGCGGCGGCGCGGCACGGTCGCTTCTTCAGCAACGCTGTCTCCGACTTCTCGGGCGGCGACACCGAGCCGCCCGCGGTGATGCAGGGCGGCGGAATGACGGGCCCTCTGGCCCCGACACCGATCGTGTACGCCGGGCGAGGCGACTTCGTCAACGTCGACGGCGAAGCGGACGACGGCCGTTGCGCGCGTCGCTTCCCCGCCGGGACGTTCAACGGTGAGATCGTGGTGTGCAACGCCGGCGGCTCGACCGGCCGTGTCCAGCGCGGGAGCAACGTCCAGGCCGGCGGCGCTGGCGGCATGGTCCTCGCCAACGAGGAGAGCCAGGGCGAGTCCATCGCCTCCGACTCCCACCTGATCCCCGCCGTCCACATCGGCTACCGGGAAGCGACTGAGCTTCGCGCATGGCTCGGGTCGGGCGAGGGCCACACGGCTCGTATCGAAGGCGGCCACTCGGAGCCCCGCAACGAGCTGGGCGGCGCCCTCGCCAACTTCAGCTCGCGCGGTCCGGCCGAGCTCTCTATGTGCTGCCTTCGCCCTGGGCTCGAGACGACCACGCTCTACCCGTCCGACGTCATCAAGCCCGACCTGACAGCGCCCGGCGTCGACATCCTCGCCGCCTACTCCTCGCGCTCGGGGCGCACGCCGCCCGAGTTCGGCACCATGAGCGGAACGTCCATGGCGGCGCCGCACATGGCCGGCGCCGCCGCACTGCTGAAGTCGGCGCAACCCGACTGGACCCCGGCCGAGATCCAGTCCGCGCTGACCCTGACCGCGGTGCCGGGCGACGTGCGCATGCAGGACGACCGAACCGCGGCAGGCTGGTTCGACGAGGGTGCCGGTCGAGCCGACGTCGGCCTCGCTGCCCGCAGCGGCCTTGTCATGGACATCTCCGACGACGAGCTCGATGCGGCCAACCCGGAGCTCGGCGGGCAGCCGCGCGATCTGAACTTGTCGAGTCTCGGCGACGCCAACTGCCTGTCGAGCTGCAGCTGGCGCCGCACGCTTCGCAATCCGCTGGACAAGGCCGTTACCTGGACAGCCTTCAACGAGACCCCCGACGACATGGCGCTGATCGTGCGGCCGGCGCGCTTCAAGCTCGAGCCGGGAGCCGAGGTCCAGGTCGAGATCACGGCAAACGTGGAGGAGGAGCCCTACGGCAACTGGGTCCAGGGTGACCTCCTGCTGCAGCCCAACGACAGCAGTGTGCCCGTGGCGCACATGCCGGTCGCGGTGCGGGCGGTCAGGGCCGTGCTGCCGCCGATGATCGTCGAGTCGACCGGCAACACGACCGGTACGACGGTTGTCGAGGGCCTTAGGGCCGTCGAGATCGACGAGCTGCACGTGGACGTGCACGGTCTCCAGCGCGGCGACCATGACGTGATCGAGCTCCCGGAGGACCCGACTCCGACGTCTCCGTTCGACAACCCCGGCGGCACCGGGTCAAGCGTCTTCATCCTGGAGGTGGGAGGCGACGCCGAGCGGCTGGTCGCCGAGATAGCGGCCTCGGAGGCGCCCGATGTCGACCTCTACGTCGGGCGCGACGACAACGGCGATCGCATACCTCAGGAGCGCGAGACCGTGTGCTTGAGCGGCTCGCCCTCGTGGGAGGAGTACTGCACGGTGGAGGGCGCCGACCTCACTGGCGGGACCTACTGGGTCCTGGTGCAGAACTTCACCGCCAGCGCCGACGCGCCGGACCAGATTGCCGTCGTCACCGCGCTGGTGACGGCCGGCGACGAGGGCAACCTCAAGGCCGAGGTTCGCGGCAGCGCCGAGGACGGCCAGCCGTTCGACATGGCCCTGAGCTGGGACCTGCCGAACCTGCAGCCGTCGGATCGCTGGCTTGGGATCATCGAGCTCGGCAGCAGCCCGACCAAGGCCGGTGACCTGGGCCGCATCTCGGTTGACCTGCTGGGCGTTGCCCGACCGGTATACATGCCGTTCGCGCTGAACCCCGTACCATCTTCGGTGGTGATTCCGTCTGGTCGCGGCGCCGTTGAGGCCGCGGGCGACGTCGGTGCAGTAGGTGCCGCGGGCTCCGCGCATGCAGCGGGATCCAGTGAGGCCGCGGGCGCCGTCCGGTCCCATGATGCCGCCGGCGACGCCGCGGGAGCCTCGCTTGCGAGCGACACGCTGTGGACGCCGGATGCTCCGCTCGAGGCCGACCCCGACCTGCACATCGTGCTCCTGCGCGGTGAGCCGCTCGCCGGCTACGTGGGCGGACTCGAGCAGCTGGCGCCGACCAGCCCGCTGGCGACCGGCGCAGATCGGCTGGACGTCGACAGCAAGGCAAGCGTCGCCTACCTCGAGCACCTCGAGGCGCTGCAGGCCGCCGCCGTGGCCTCGATCGAGTCGGCGATCGGCCACGAGACCGAGGTCGTCTTCCGGTACAAGTACGCGACGAACGGTCTGGCCGTGCGGCTGAGCGCACAGGAGGCCAAGCGCGTCGCCAACCTGCCGGAAGTGCTGGCGGTGGAGCCCAACACGCTGCGCCTCGTCGACACGGACGCCGGACCGACCTGGATCGGCGCCCCTGGGGTCTGGGACGGGTCGGCCATGGGGCGAGACGTCGGCTCGCTCGGCGAGGGCGTCGTCGTGGGCGTCATCGATACCGGCATCAACATGGACCACCCGTCGTTCGCCGAGGTCGACGAGCGCGGCTACGAGCACGTCAACCCGCGCGGCGAGTACCTGGGACAGTGCAACAAGGACGACTCCCACTACGATCGGAGCGTCAAGTGCAACGACAAGCTGATCGGCGTGCACAGCTTCCTGACGACCGGCCAGCCGCGCCTCGACCCAGAAGACGACCACGGGCACGGGAGCCACACGGCCAGCACCGCCGCGGGGAACTTCGTCACCGCTGAGTACCGCGCCCCGACGACCACCATCGAGCGGACGTTCTCCGGGGTCGCGCCGCACGCCAACATCGTGGCGTACGACGCGTGCTACAACACCAACGGCAACGGGGTCTGCCCCCCGACGGCGACGTTGGCGGCGCTCGATCAAGCGCTGGTGGACGGCGTCGACGTGATCAACTACTCCATCGCCACTGGCTCGGCGTCGCCGTGGGCCGACGCTCACGCGCTGGCGTTCAAGCGCCTGCGCGACGCGGGCGTTGTTGCCGCCGTCTCAGCCGGGAACGACGGCCCCGGCTCAGGCACCACCAACGCGATCTCGCCGTGGGTGATGGCGGTCGGCGCGGCGACCCACGACCGCTACTTCGGCAGCACGTTAACCGACCTCTCGGGCGGCGACTCGGATGCGCCGGACGACGCACGGCCCTCGACCGTCGAGTTGCTCGCACCG
>JBJYWW010000074.1:0-6631 GCA_046259645.1 Anaerolineae bacterium | reverse complement strand
GTGCGCATAGCCGTGCTCGACACGGGCATCGACCCAGGCCATCCGGACTTCGAGGGCCGGATCGTGGCCTACCGCGACTTCCTGACGCAGGGCACCGGCGCGTCGACGGCCACTGAACCGGCGCCTGAGGTCGGCGCCGCCTCCGCCGGCGCGGCAGGCGCAGCTGGACTTGCCGGCACGACCGGACCAGCCGGCTCGACTGGGCCGGCCGGCACGACCGGTCCGGTCGGCGCGGTCGGACGGGCATCCGAGATGACCGACCCCAACGGGCACGGCACGCACGTCGCCGGGATTGCGGCCGGCAGCGGCGCCGGGAGCGACGGTCTCTACCGCGGCGTCGCTCCGGAGGCCGACCTCGTCATCGCGCGCGTGCTGGACGCCTCGGGCAACGGTCGCACCAGCGACGTCATGGCCGGATTGGAGTGGGCGCTCGGGCAGAGCGCCCAGGTGGTGAACGTGAGCTTGGGCGGCCCCCCCTACCCTGGCGACGGCACCGACGCGTTCTCGCTCCTCGTCAACGCGGCCGTCGACGCCGGCGCGGTCGTGTGCGTGGCCGCCGGCAATCTGGGACCGGCTGCGGGGACCATAGGCTCGCCGGCCGCAGCTAGCGCCGCGATCACGGTCGGAGCGTCCGTGTCGGACCCGGGGACCGCCGGCGACGAGGTCGCGCAGTTCTCGTCGCGCGGGCCCACCGGCGACGGTCGCCAGAAGCCCGACCTGCTCTTCCCGGGTGTGTCGATAGCCGCTCCGCGCTCCGCCGGCACGGCGCTCGGCCGCCCCGTCGACAGCCTCTACACCGCGCTCGACGGAACGAGCCAGGCGACCCCGATGGCATCAGGCTCGGCCGCCCTGCTGCTGCAGGCCAACCCGCGTCTCAGCCCGGACGAGATCAAGTCGCGGATGCGGCGCGGCGCCCGCCTCCTGCCGGGAGTGCCGGACACGGCGCAAGGAGCCGGTCGGGGTGACGCCTACAACACGTTCGTCGCGGCGGAAGGCTCGCCGCTCGAGGGGGGCGCTGGTGACGGCGGCGGTGACGGCGGCGGCGGTGGCGGAGACGGTGGCGGCGGTGGCGGAGACGGTGGCGGCGGTGGTGGCGAAGGCCGGGACGGTGAGCCCGAGGGAGCAGATCCCGACCCAAGTCCCGCGCGCGGCGGCTGCCTGGCCGCGATCGCCGCCGCGCTGCGCGGACGGTAGCCGCCGGCCGGTGGCAACATCGCGGCCGGTAGCCGCTGCGCCACACAACAGGTCGACCGTTACCGCAAGGGGGGTCGAGGCGTCTTGACATGCAGACCCCTTCTAGGAGGATAGGCCCATGACGCCCCACTACCGCGTGTCTCGGCGCGGTCGCGCGCTCCCGTGCGTCCCCCTGCCGCTCGCGACCGCCGTGGCGGCGGTGGCGCTGGCCATCGGCATCACGGCCCTGGCGACACCTCGCGCATCAGCACCCGTCCTCGCCGCGCCTCTGGGCGCCGCGCACGCCAGGCCGGCCGAGGCGCCCAATGCGGCCCCTAGCGCCTTTGCACTGGAGGCCATTCAGCTCGTGAACGACGAGCGGGCAGCACGCGGCTTGCCGCAGCTGGGCTACGACGCGCGGTTGTTCGCGGCGGCGGAGGACCACACCGCGTGGATGGTCGCGGCGAACACCTTCTCGCACCGCGGAGAGGGCGGCTCGACGCCGGCGGACCGGGCACTGGCCGCCGGGTACCGCTACAGCGCGCTGGGCGAATCGCTCGCGCGGGGGCATACAAGCCCACAGCAGGTGGTGTACGGCCGCACTTGCGACCGCTATTGCATCACCGCCTGCGACAGCTCGTATCACTGCGACGGCTGGCGGCAATCGCCGGCGCACTGGAACATCCTGATGGGCTCGCACTACCGCGACATCGGCGCGGCTTACCTGCGCGGCTACAGCTCGCGGCCCCACTGGTGGACGATGATGGTCGGGAACTCGTACGACCCGCCGGTGCCGCTCGGCTCCGCGCCGCCCACAGCCACGCCGTCCGACCCCTCGCCGACGCCGCGGCCCAGCGCGACGCCACGCGACCCGACGGCCACGCGCACGCCGACCAACACTCCGCGCGCCTCCGCGACGCGAACTCCGACGAGAGTACCGACGCGGACGCCGCGACCTTCGAGCACCCCCGTGCCGTCGCCGACCAAGACGCCGGCGGCCGTGGGGTACGGCTCAGTTACAGGCCGCGTGCTGTACGGGTCAGACGGCCCGGTCGCGGGCGCCGCCATCCGCGTCGACGGCGCAGTGCGCGCACACACCGGCAGCGACGGCCGCTTCGCCGTGTCGGGCGTCCTCGCCGGGACCAGAACGGTCGAGGCTCGTCTCGACGGCGCGCTCTACAGCCGCGCCCGGGTGAGCGTTGTCGCCGCTAGGACGTCGGCGTTGGGCGATACGCGGCTGGTGCCGGGAGATGCCTATCCGAGCAACGAGATCGACTTGCTCGACCTGCTCGTGGTCGCCAGTGCCCGGGGCAAGTGCGTCGGGCGCAGCGGCTACAGCATCACCCTTGACGTTGATCGCGACGGCTGCATCGACGACGACGACTTCACGCTCGTCTACGGCAGCGTTGGGCGGAAGGGCCCGACGGCTTGGACAACTAGCCCGTAGGCGCCGAGCTACAGGCTTGCGGCGACGGCGGCGATCACGCGGCTGAGCCGATCTGAGCCCTTGCCGCTCGATGCGATGACCTCTGCGTGCAGGTCCGGCTCGGGCTCGAAGGCGCGCGATTGTGGCTCGAGTCGCACGCGATTCGTGATCAGCGACAGCCCTAGGACGCGCATTCCCGCGTGACGCGCGACCACCACCTCCGGCGCCGTGCTCATCCCGACGGCGTCGCCGCCGAGCGCCCGCAGCGCTCGCGCCTCGGCCGGCGTCTCGTAGCTCGGACCGGCGACCATAGCGTAGACACCCTCATGGACCGTCAAGCCCTCGGCTCGCGCCGCGCGCGCAGCGTACTCGCGAAGCGCCGGGTCGTAGGCGTTGGTCATCGACGGGAAGCGCGGTCCGATCTCGGAGTCGTTGGACCCTACCAGCGGGTTGAGCCCGGACAGGCCGGGTAGGAACACGTGGTCGGCGATCACCATTAGATCGCCGGCGGCGTACTCCGGGTTCAGCCCGCCGGCCGCGTTCGTGACGATGAGGACCGTCGCGCCGAGGTCGCGCATCACGCGGACGCCGAACGTGACCTCTTGCGGCGAGTAGCCTTCGTAGAGGTGCGCGCGCCCGGCCGCGATCGCGACCTCGGTGCCGCCGAGCCGCCCCAGGACCAGCTGCCCCGTGTGTCCCCGAACCGTGGACGCCGGCCAGCCCGGCAGTTCGACGTACGGCACCACCACCGGCCCCTCGATGCCGTCGGCGAGGCCGGACAGCCCCGAGCCCGCAACGACCGCGACGCGCGGGACGGCGTCCGTGGAGGAGCGGACCACGGCAACCGCGTCGGTCGTGTCCGTGGGCATTGGCGAGTGATCGGGAGCGCTAGGCGCGGGGGTGGGCCTCGTCGTATGCATCGCGCAGCCGCTCGCCCGAGACGTGCGTGTAGATCTGCGTCGTCGATACGTTCGAGTGCCCGAGCAGCTTCTGCACCTCGCGCAGCCCGGCGCCGCCATCCAGCAGGTGGGTGGCGAAGCTGTGCCGCAGCGTGTGCGGCGTCACGGCGGACTCGATGCCCGCTTTCTCGACGTAGTCCTTGATGATGAGCCACAGCCCTTGGCGGGTCAGTCGCCGGCCGCGCGGGTTCAGGAAGAGGGCCTTCTCCACCGAGTCCTTGAGGTAGGCGACGCGACCGGACTCCAGGTACTCGCGCAGCGCCTCCACCGCGCGCTGGTGCATGGGGATGATGCGCTCCTTCGAGCCCTTGCCGAAGCAGCGCGCCGTCGCCGAGGCCAAGTTGACGTCGTCGATGTTCAGCGCCACGAGCTCGCTCACGCGCATGCCGGTGGCGTACAGCATCTGCAGCAAGGCCGCGTCGCGCAGGGCCTTCGGTCCCTCCCCCTCGAGCGGCGCGGCGAGCAGCTTGTCGACGTCCTCACGCGCCAGGGTCTTGGGCAGCCGCTTCTTCACGCGGGGGGCGTCTAGGGTCGCCGTCGGGTCGTCGGTGATCACGCCCTCGGCCACCAAGAAGTGGAAGAAGCTCTTCACCGCGGCGACCTTGCGCGCGACCGTTGCGGGCGAGTACTGCCGCTCCTTGAGATGGAGGACGTAGCGCACGATCAGGTCCTTGTCGACCTGGCGCCAGCCGTCGACGCTCTCGTGCTCGTCGAGGTACTCGGCGAACTGCCTCAGGTCGTTGCGGTACGCGGTCAGAGTGTTGGCCGAGTAGCCCAGCTCCACCCGAATGTGGTCGAGAAACTCCTCGATGCGTGCGCGCATGCTGGTCCTTTCACCCACGGCGGGGCGTGTCCATCGGGACACCGGGCGCGTCTTACGTCTACCAGTGTACACGACTTTGCATAACAAGTACAAGAGGGATTGGCCGTGACGACCGGGCGACCGACCCCCATCTGCTTGCCCGGCGCGCGTCGGCTGTGGTAACCTCCCGGCGGCTCGGCCCCGTCCGCGCGCCGGAATTGGCGGCGCCACGGCGCGGGTCGCAGCACCCCGCAACACCCCATCGCCAGGCCGTCGCCGATCCGTCTCGGCGCGGTCCGACATCAGAGGAACGTCTAGTGGACATTGTTGTTCTGATCAAACAAGTACCGGACACCGCCACGCGCATCCAGGACCGCGTCAAGAACGGGCAGGTGGACCTCGACGGCGTCACGTGGGTGGTCAACCCGTACGACGAGTACGCCGTCGAAGAGGCCCTGCAGCTCAAGGAGCGGCTGGGTGGCACGGTGACGCTGGTGACCCTCGGACCGGAGCGGGCCGAGAGCGCGCTGAAGGACATGCTGGCCCTCGGCGCCGACGAGGCCGTGCTGGTGTCCGATCCGGCGTTCAACGGGCTGGGCCCGCGCGCCACGGCGCACGTGCTGGCGGAGGCGGTGCGCAAGCTGCCGCACGACATGATCTGGACGGGCTGGAAGGGCGTCGACGCCGATCAGGGCCTGGTTCCGATCTACCTGGCGCACGAGTTGGGCTACCCGCACGTGTCGTTCGTGTCCGCGTTCGAGGTCGACGGTACCCACGCGACTTCGAAGCGCGACGTCGAGGGCGGCAAGGAGGTCATCGAGACCGATCTGCCCGCGGTGTTCACCGCGCAGAAGGGCCTCAACGAGCCGCGGTACGCCAGCCTCAAGGGCATCATGGCGGTGAAGCGCAAGCAGATACCGGTGTGGGACTCGGCCGAGCTGGGCGTGGATCCGTCGACGCTAGGTGGCGCCGCGGTCGAGACGGTCACCGTGGAGCGGCCCCCTGACAGGCAGGCCGGTCGCGTAATCGATGGCGTGCCGACCGACACGGCCCGGGAGCTCGTCAAGCTGCTACATGAAGAAGCGAAGGTGATCTGATGCAGACGATCTGGGTACTTGGCGAGGTCCGCGACGGCGAGGTCAAGAAGGTCACCTACGAGCTGCTCACGGCAGCGCGAGAGCTGGGGGACGATGCGAAGGTCACGGTCGTGATCGCCGGCGATGGTCTCGACAGCGCGGCAGCGGAGATCGTCGAGCGCGGCGCCGACTCGGTGCTCGCGCTGTCGGACCCCGGCCTGGCGAGATACTCGCCGGACGCTTGGGCGGCCGCCCTCGCCGGTCTGGCCCGGTCCGGCAAGCCGGACGTCATCCTGGGCAGCTCCACCGCGCGGGGGCGCGACCTCACCCCGCGACTCGCGGCCGAGCTGGGCGTCGACATGGCGTCCGACGTGGTCGAGCTCACTGTCGACGGCGACCGGCTCGCCGCACTGCGGCCGATCTACGCAGGCAAGGCACTCGAGCGAGTGACCGTGTCCGGCTCGCCGCGCATTGTCACCGTGCGTCCCAACAGCTATCCGGCCGCCGAGGCCGCCGGTGGTGGGGGCACCACGGAAACTGTCGCGCCCACCACGACCGCGCCGCGGGCGGTGGTCACGACGGTCGAGGCGTCGGAGTCGGCGCGCCCTGACGTCGCCGAGGCCGACGTGATCGTGGCCGGCGGGCGCGGCTTGGGGGGCCCGGAGCACTTCGCCATGCTCGAGGAGCTCGCCGACCAGCTCGGCGCAGCCATCGGAGCCAGCCGCGCCGTCGTGGACGCTGGCTGGCGCCCCCACAGCGAGCAGGTCGGCCAGACCGGCAAGACCGTCGCGCCGACGCTTTACATCGCCTGCGGCATCTCGGGGGCAGTCCAGCACGTGGCCGGCATGAAGACGTCGAAGACCATCGTCGCGATCAATAAGGACGCCGAGGCGCCTATCTTCGGCCTGGCTGACTACGGCATAATCGGCGATGTCTTCGAGGTGGTGCCGGCCGTGACAGCAGCGCTCCGCGAGCTCGAGACCGGGTAGAGGCTCACGCGCGACGTGGCGGCAAACCGAATCGCAACTGCCGGGCTCCTGGCCGCTGTCGCACTGGCGGCCGCGCTCGGCGCGCCGGGGGCGGCCGCCCAACCGTCCTGCCGCCACGTCGCGGTTCGCTCACCATTCCCCGGAGAGACGGTGTCCGGCCGCGTGCCGATCCTGGGCAGCGCGGAGATGGAGTCGTTCCACTTCTA
>JBJYWW010000073.1:0-7822 GCA_046259645.1 Anaerolineae bacterium | reverse complement strand
CTTCGAGCTCTACTGGGTAGACCTGCAGGATGCTGTGCCGGAGCTCAGCGGCGGCCTGGACGAGATGCTGCCGCAGCTAGTAAAGTCGCTGCCATCGGTTGGGCATCCGGACCTGCTGAGATGGTCTCGGTGCTGCGCCCGGCACCCACCGCGCGGAGCCGTCCTGACACCGCCAGCGCGCGCAGGTCGTTGGCGGCAGTGGCCGGGCTGATGCTGGCGAGCCAGACGTGAGCGATGGCGGCCTAGGTGATTAGTCGGCTAATCGTGTAGACGATCAGTCGATAGGCGCCCACGTGACACAAGCCCGGTCGCGTCCCGCGGAGTCGCAAACCCGCGCCGACCGAGCAGCCTGGGGAGGCTGTGCTACTCCGGGAAGGTCAGCCAGTCGGGCTTCAGGCTGTCGGGGATCGTGACGCCCAGCGAGTGGTAGCCGCCGTCGGCGTAGATGGTGTCGCCCGTCGTCGCGGCGCCGAGGTCGCTCATCAGCCACAGGGCGGTGTTGCCTACGTCCTCAGTCGTGATGTCGCGCCGCAGAGGCGCGATCTCGCGCGCGACGCCGTGCAGAGACTTGAAGTTGTCGATGCCGGTCGCGGCCAGCGTGCGGATCGGCCCGGCAGAGATGGCGTTCACCCTGATGCCGCGCGTGCCGAGCTCGGCCGCCAGGTAGCGCACCTCGCACTCCAGTGCGGCCTTCGCCACCGCCATCACGTTGTATGCCGGCACCACCTTCTCGGCGGCGTAGTAGCTGAGGGCGATCACGGATCCGCCGTCCCTCATCAGCGGCATTGAGTGCCGGGTCAGGGGGATGAGCGAGTAGGCGCTGATGTCGAGGGCGATTCGGAAGCCCTCGCGCGACACGTCGCGGAACGGCCCGCCCATGTCCTCGCGCGGCGCGTAGCCGATCGAGTGGACGAGCCCGTCGAGCTTCTCGTACCGCTCCTCGTACGCGGCGAATAGGCGCTCGATCTCCTCATCGCTCGACACGTCGCAGGGCTCGATGAACGTCGACCCGATCTGCTCGCCAAGCCCGCGGACCCGGCTCTCGAGCTTGGGCGTGGCGTAGCTGAGCGCGATCTCGGCCCCCTCGGCGTGAAGCTTGCGCGAGATGCCCCAGGCGATCGAGTTCTTGTTGGCGACGCCGAACACGAGTACCGTCTTGCCGTCCATCAAGCCCATCAGTGCCCTCCTCGGTGCGATATAAGATCCGCCGGCAGCGCGACGTCGGACTGCGGCTGACTCCGGCGGATCGGTTGATTATAGCAGGGACGATCATGGATAAACCCGAGACACGCCCTCCGGGACCGGCAGGCGGCATCCCGGAGTCGGGCATCGGCCCGGAGGCGGCCGATCGCGCGAGCGACCAAGCGAGCGAAGGTGGCGCCTCTCAGGCACAGGCCGCCCGCAACCGGCTGGCTCGCGAGCTCAGCCCCTACTTGCTGCAGCACGCCGGCAACCCGGTCGACTGGTATCCGTGGGGCGAGGAGGCGTTCGAGCGCGCCCGCGCCGACGACAAGCCCATCTGGCTGTCGATCGGCTACGCCACCTGCCACTGGTGTCACGTAATGGAGCGTGAGTCGTTCGAGGACGAGTCCGTGGCCGCGCTGATGAACGACGCGTTCGTGAACATCAAGGTCGACCGTGAGGAACGGCCCGACATTGACGCGGTGTACATGACGGTCTGCCAGATGATCAGCCAGAGCTGCGGCTGGCCGCTCAACGTGGTCCTGACACCGGACGGCGAGCCGTTCTTCGCGACCACGTACGTGCCTCGCGATTCGCGCTTCGGACGCCGGGGGATGACCGAGCTCGTTCCGCACATCGCGGGCCTGTGGTCGGAGCGCCGCGACGAGATCGTCGGCGCGGCGGCCGACTTCAAGCAGCGGCTGGTCGACGTCTCCGCGGGAACGTCGGGCGACGAGCTCGGCCGCGCCGCTCTCGATACGGCCACGGGCGCACTCGTCGGAGCCCACGACGGTGCGCACGGCGGCTTCGGCCGGGCGCCGAAGTTCCCGACGCCGCACAATCTGAGCTTCCTGCTGCGGCAGTGGCGGCGCACGGGGGACGAGGCGCTGCTGGAGATCGTCGAGAGCACGCTGCGCGCGATGCGGCGCGGTGGGGTGTTCGACCACGTCGGGCGCGGGTTCCACAGGTACTCGACGGACCGGGAGTGGCGGCTGCCGCACTTCGAGAAGATGCTCTACGACCAGGCGCTGCTGACGCTCGCGTACGTCGAGGCGTTCCAGGCGACAGGTCACATGGAGCACGCGACCACCGCGCGCGAAATCATCGACTACGTGCAACGGGACATGACGTCCCCCGAAGGCGGCTTCTACTCAGCCGAGGACGCCGACTCGGAGGGCGAGGAGGGCCGATTCTACGTCTGGACCGAGTCGGAGCTGCGCGAGGTGCTTGGCGACGAGGACTACCGCCTCGTCGAGGGCGTGTTCGACGTCAAGCCCGGCGGCAACTTCGCCGACGAAGCGACGGGCAGGCGCACGGGCGCCAACGTGCTGCACATGCCTCGGGGCCTGGAGGACGCCGCGGCGCGGCTGGGAGTCGGCACCGATGCTATACGCGACCGCCTGGAGCCCATACGGCGGCAACTGCTCGAGCGCCGGGCCGAGCGCGTGCGCCCCCTGCTCGACGACAAGATCCTCACGGACTGGAACGGGCTGATGATCGCGGCCCTGGCCAAAGCGGGCGCCGCGCTCGACGAGCAGACCTACGTCGAAGCCGCCGAGCGCGCGGCCGCTTTTGTCATCCGCCAGATGCGCTGTCCAGACGGGCGCCTCTTGCACAGGTATCGGGCGGGAGAGTCCGGGATCGCCGCCACGCTCGACGACTACGCGTTCCTGACATGGGGCCTGCTGGAGCTCTACGAGGCGACCGGCGACGCGTCGCACCTCGCCGCCGCGCTCGAGCTGACGGACGCGATGATCGACCGCTTCTGGGACGAAGATGGCGGCGGCTTCTTCCTGACTGCGGCCGACGCCGAGGAGCTGGTGGTCCGCCCCAAGGAGACGTACGACGGCGCCGTGCCGTCGGGTAACTCGGTCGCCATGCTGAACATGTTGCGGCTGGCGCGGATGACCGGGCGGTCCGACCTCGAGCAGCGCGCCGCGGCGCTCAGCCGCGCGTTCGGCGCCGGTGTTACCAGGGCGCCGGCCAGCCACGCGATGCTCCTGTCGGCGGTGGACTTCGGGATGGGACCTGCTCGCGAGATCGTGGTGGTCGGCGATCCCGCCGGTCCAGATACCGGGGCGATGCTGAGACGACTGCGACGGGAGTACCTGCCGAATGCCGTGCTGGCCTTCCGGCCCGTTGGTGGATCGTCAGCGGTCATCGACGCACTTGCGCCGTACGTATCGGGGCAGGAGCCGGTCGACGAACGGGCAACGGCGTACGTGTGCGAAGACCACGTGTGCCACGAGCCGACCACGGACGTGGAGAAAGCGCTCGGCCAGCTTCGGTCGTAGTTGCGGATGTAGGGCTTAGCCACTTCTGCCGCAGCTGCGGTCGTCGAAGCGCTCAGCCTGCTCTGAGAGCACGCCACGGATGACGCACGTCGACGTCCTACGCGTCAGCTGAGGCGCACGTAGCGCACGGCAGGTCGTCCGGTGCCCGGTCCGGGGCGGGCCTGCTACAATGGCGTTCCTCGGAGTGACGCGACGGGCGCGGTAGGAGGTCACAGCATGCTGCTCGCAGTGGACATCGGTGGCACCAACACGCGCCTTGCGCTCTACCCACTCGACGCCGAGGAAGCCGAGGCCAAGGCGACGGCAACCTATGCCAGTCGCGACAAGGCAGGGCCGCGCGAGGTGATCGAGGAGTTCCTCGATCGGAGCGGGCTCTCGGCCACGCGAGCCGTGCTCGGCGTCGCCGGTCCGGTCGTGGGAGGCCGGTCACCGGTCACCAACTTGCCCTGGATCGTGGACGAGGCGGAGCTGCGGCACGATCTCGGCCTCGAGTCGGTGACATTGGTCAACGACCTGGAGGCGCTCGCCGCCGCGCTCCCCTACTTGCGCCCGCACGACGTCGTGACGATAAGCCCGGGCAGCCCCCAAGCCGAGGGCGCAATCGCCATCCTCGCGCCAGGCACTGGCTTGGGTGAGGCGTTCCTCGTCTGGGGCGGCAGTGGCTACAGCGCCCGGCCGTCTGAGGGTGGCCACACCGACTTCGCGCCGCGCAACGAGGGCGAGATCGGGCTGCTGCAGTACATGGGCGACAGGTTCAGCCGCGTCAGCTACGAGCACGTGTGCTCCGGCACGGCGATTCCATACGTGTTCGACTTCCTGCGCCGGTCGGGCTACGCCGTGCCTGACCGGCTCGAGGGCGAGCTAGCGGAGGGCAACGACAAGACGCCGATCATCATCGACGCGGCGCTGGACGATGACCGGCCGTGCCAGATCTGCCAGGCGACGATGCGCACGTTCGCCTCCATGCTCGGCGCCGAGGCCGGCAACCTGGCGCTCAAGACCCTCAGCACCGGTGGGCTGTACCTGGGCGGCGGGATCCCGCGCCGCATCCTACCGTTCCTCACGGACGGGCCGTTCCTGCGCGCAATGCGGGACAAGGGCCATCACGCCGGGTTGGTGACCAACATACCCGTGCGCGTCATCACCTGCCCCGAAGCCACGCTGCGCGGGGCGGCGGCGATCGGCCTGCGGGAGTTCGGCGCGGTGCCGGCCTAGTCGTCGGCGCGAGCGCAAAGGAGCCGGCCAGTGGGCGGCAGGGCACAGGGGCACATTCGCATCGCCTGCTCGCGGCGTGGGTGGATGGAGCGACGAGGATCGCCGCGTTGCCGAGCCCAGCGAGGGTGACAGGGGTGACGACTGTGGCCAGGGCGATCAGTGCGACCAAGGCCTTCAGTGCGGCCAGGCCGTGCAGCGTGACCAGGGAGACTGGCGTGGCCAGGACGTCCGGCGCGACGGTCGCGACCGTCGTGACGGTCGTCGCGGTCGTGACGGCTGCGGCGTGCGCCGGCGTCGCGCCGCACGCTCTCGCGCAGTCGGGACCGCACGCGCTGGCGCATTCGGGACCGGTCGAAGGCTACCGCCTGTTCGGCCACGACAACGGGCTCTCGGCCATCATCCAGATCGACACGGCCACCGGGTTGGCCTCCATTCAGGGCCCGACCGGTTTCGCCTCCGGCGCCTCGGGCATGGCCACCTCACTCGGCACGGTCTATGGCCCGGGCGGCACCAGGTTCGCGAAAGGCACGTTCTTCGGCGTGATCGGCGACAACGACTCCGGCAACGACTACGTGACCGTCTTCGATCCCGTCATCGGCACGGGCACCAAGCTGGTGCCGACCTCGCGCGCGGTGTCGGGGCGCGGGGTGGCGTTCGGTCCCGATGGGACATCCTTCTACATGATCGAGGGCAACGGCCAGCTGTCGACCGTCAACACGATCACGGGCGCGGTCGAGTCAGTGGGCCTCGTGACCGACGTAGCGGGCCGCACGTATGCCGCCGACAACCTCGAATGGGACGACGAGCATGGGGTGTTCGTCGCGTTGATGTCGCGGTCGGGCGGCGGCGGAGGCGGCGACGACTACTATGTGCACATCGACCCCGACGATGCGTCGGCGACGGTCATCGACACAGTCAGCGGGCTCTCGGTGTGCACCCTGGTCCGCGCCCCGAACGCAGTCCCCGGCCCCGGCGGCGTCGATTGGCCGGAGGGCACGTGGTTCACTATCAACTCGGGCGGCACCCTGGTCACGCTGGACGTGGACGTGGCCGGCGGCTCGGTCGACATCGGCCAGGTGGTCGGCTCCCTCGGCGCGGCGTCGTCCAACTCGGTGTGCGGCACCGCCTTCACGCTGCCGGTCGTGCCGCCCACTCCGACTCCGGCGCCGGCTACCGCCACGCCGTTGCCGACTGTCACACCGGTGCCGACCTCCACACCGAGGCAGCGCACGGGCACCCCAGCGCCGTCTGCCTCTCCTCTGCCCTCGTCGCTTCCCCCGACCGCCACGCCCACCGCGACGCCGCGGTCGACCGCCGTGCCGCAGCCTGATTGCATCTGCGATCTGGTCTACGCCCGGGTGCCGATCCAGGTAGTCCAGGACGCCGTCGCCAACCCCACCAACTTCCGCGGCTGGATGGAGCCGCTCGACCCCGGCAAGCCCCCGAGCCCGGCCAATCCGCCGCGCACCTGCCTCTCGCTGCTCAACCTCAACGTCGACTACCACCCCCAGTGGAACCAGCCGGTCTGGCGCGTGGGGTGTCAGTAGGGGCGTCCCTCGCCGACAGATCGCGGCGCGCAGGCTCTTCCGCGGCGAAGCTGAGGTCGGCGCCGCCAGTGGTCGGAGCTACACACCGGTGCCGCGACTAGTCCGGGCTCGCTCCGAGCGCCAGAGCCACCGCCTCATCCATACCCATGCCCGAGCCAGACTCGAGCGCTGCGGCGAAGTCATCCGCGGACAGGGCGGCCCGTGAGGCATCAATTGAGATGCCACAATCCGGTCCGACCGCGGGCGGGCGGGGGGCGCCGATCTCAGCCCTCTCGCGCTCCGTGGCCGCCAGCAGACTGAGCGCCAGCGCGTGCCTTCCTTGCGCTGACCGCAAAGCGGCGACATGCTCCAGCGAGCTAAGAATATCAAGACGATGCCCGATGTCGCGGCGAAGCCGAAGGCTCCGATACAGCAGGCTCGCCGCCTCGTCTAGGCTCCCGGCTGCTAGCCGCACCATGCCGAGTCCGTCGCTGGCGTCGGCCTCGCCGCGCACGTCTTCGTGCTCGCGCGCAAGCTCGAGTGCGCCGGTAAGCCGTTTGGCTCCTCGCTCGGGATCGCCGAGTGCCGCCTGGGCGAGGCCAAGACCGCACATCGAGCGTACCGTGCCGAGCATGTCGTCCATGTCCTGTCGCACCACCAGGCTCCGGCGGTAGTGGCGCGTCGCTGTCGCCGGCTTGCCAATGCACCGGCTTATGTCGCCCAACCTGTGCTCAGCGGTGGCCTCGGCGAACCCGCTGTTGATGGACAGCGCTTCCGCCAGGCTGCGCTCGCACACGGCGCGCGCCGACTCCAGGCGGCCGGTAGCTTGCAAGACCGTAGCAAAGACGTGCAACGCGAGCGAGAGACCCTCCTTGTCACCTATGCTCTGGCAGGTCTTGATCCCTGCCCTGGCCTCCCGTAGCGCCGCCTTCGTATCGCCGACGTCCAGCAGCAGGTGAGCGTGGTTGCGGCGAATTGCCGCTAGGGTCTTCAGGTCATCGCAGTCTTCGGCCACCTCCGATCCGTCGGCGAAGTACGATCTGGCGGCCTCGTAGTCCCTGAGCGCATACGCCACAAGGCCCAGGTTGAGGAGCACCGGTCCGGTCCGATCGTAGGCCTCCAACTCGCGCTCGAGCCTCAGACTCTCCTCGAGACTGGCACGTGCGTTCTCCCAAGCGCCCCTCAGCTTGTGGATGAGCCCCAAGTTGTTCAGGAAGATGCTCTGCATGTGCTTGTCGTCGAGGCGTCGCGCTGCCTCGAGCCCGGCCTCGTAGCTGCGTTCAGCCGCATCGTAGTCGGAGACGGAATATGCAAGACCACCCGAGGCGTTCAGCGCGGCGAGCCGGACCTCGTCCTCCAACACGTCGGTTGACATCTCGAGGAACTGCTCGAAGTAGTGCCGACCCTCGGCGAAGTGCCCCTTGACCCGCCATAGCCACCAGATCTCGTTCGCCAGCTGCAGGCCTACGCTCCAGTCGCCTCGGCTAGCGGCCCGGCGAAGGGCGGCGCGGAAGTTCTCCTGCTCGATCTCGAGCCGTCGTAGGCTCGTCGCCTCTGTGGGCTTGAGGCGCCGGGCGAGGTCGGTGTAGTAGATCGCATGCCTTT
>JBJYWW010000072.1:5053-10858 GCA_046259645.1 Anaerolineae bacterium | reverse complement strand
GATCGAAAGAGAAGCCGTAGCCGCCCGCCACCCGCTGCGCAAGAGCGTCGTACGACACCTGGTCATACGTGCCCGGCAGCGGCTCGACCGTGTTGCCGATGTACGCGGCCGCCGCCAGGCGCAGCATGATCGCAAGCGCGATCGACACCCACAGCGGCGGCGGAAGCCAGCCTGCGATCCTGGCACTCAGAGAGTTGGTCACGCGAGGTCCCCGCTCTGAGCGTCGGTCACGGCGCGACTTCGCCTACACGTTCCGCGGTCCATCATCGGCGGCGAAGATTGCACCAATCACCCAGCCGGCGCGAGTCTGAGATGATGCTAGCGTCGGTGGTGACGGCGCCGGCTTGACTATGCCCGAAGCCGCGTGCTAGCTTGGCCGCCGCTCGGGCAGACAACCACCAATGCGGGGGAGCGCGGAGAGCATCCCGAAAGGAAACCTCGACTGAACCAGACAGTGCCGCGAGCCATCCTGTTCGATCTGGACGACACGATCATCGACTCCGGCGGCAACGTCGCGGGAGCTCTGCGCGAGGCAAGCGGGTTGGCCGCCGAGCAGATCGAAGGGCTCGAGCCGGGGGCGGCATACGACGCGATCAGTGCGGTCCGCTCTTCGTTCTGGTCCGACCCGGAGCGCAACACCAAATGGCGGCGCGACTTGCGCGCAGCTGGCGCCGAGATCGTCCGCCTGGCGCTCGCTGAGCTCGGGTACGAGATCGAGCCGTCGCTCGCGCGCGCCGTCTCCAACCGCTACCGCGACCTGCGCAACGAGTCGTATTCGCTCCTCCCAGGCGCGGTGCCGACGCTCCAGCGCCTGCGGGAGCGGGGATGCCGGCTTGGCCTGGTCACCAACGGCTCGGCGGCCGAGCAGCGGGGGAAGATCGAGCGCTTCGATCTAGAGCGCCACTTCGATCACATCCAGATCGAAGGCGAGTTCGGCTTCGGCAAGCCCGATCCGCGGTCGTACCTCACGGCGCTGCGGATCCTAGATACAGCCCCGTTCGAGGCCTGGTTCGTCGGCGACCACTACGAGTGGGACGTCGCCGCGCCGAAGCGCCTGGGCCTGTACTCGGTGTGGGTCAATTCGGCCGGTGATCCACCCCCGCCCCGGGCGTTCGAGGCGCCAGACCTGGTAGTCGCCGGCATCGACGAGCTGCCCTGAGCGACGTTGACAACACGTCTCCGCGGAGACGTTGGCCGTTCAGGCTGACGCGGCGGGGCTGCGGGGCTGCGTTGCCATACCGGACGTCTCCGCGGAGACGTTTGCTCGCAAGGCTGACCCGGATTGCCGGGCCGGGCCGGGCTGGGCCAGGCGCTCAAAGACACGCCCGAGGCGCGATGGCCACCGCCGGCCTGGGATCACCCGCGATGGTGGATCGAGCGGGCCGCGACACCCGCGGCGATGGTCACGACGATCACCGTGAGAAGCAGCGCGACCTCCAGCGCAGACGGAGACAGTCCCTCGTTCGCAGTCGTCGCACTCGAGCCTGGTTCGCTTGGCGAGGCGCCCTCTGGGGCGGGTGCGTTGGCCGCGGCGGCTGCGCCAGCGGTAGCGTCGATGTCGGCGGTGTTGGCGGCACCGGCGCTGTCGCCTGCGCCGGGCGTGTCGGCGGTGTCGGCGGCGCCGGCCGTGTCGTCGGTGTCGGCGGTACTGACTGGCACCCCCGTACCGCCTGTCGGGCCCGTGCTGCCCGGTCCGGCCGTCATCGGCGTCAGCGTCACGATCAGCGAGATGTCGCGGGTGTCGTCGCGCCACTCGCGGTAGAACTGCACCCGCTCGTCGTCGGGCGCAAGCACGATTGCCCGCTCCAGAATCTCCCGGTACGACTCGGGGGCATCGCCGTACGCCATGAAGCCCGGCGTGTACGAGAAGAAGTCGAGGTAGTCCAGCAACACCTCGACGTCGTTGGGCGCCAGCTCGACTGCCTGGCCAAAGGCCACCGCCGCTTCTTGCTCCAGGTCCCGGCTATCGGCGATCCAAACGACGCCCATTCCGCCGCCGGCCACGAGCAGCGCAGCATCAAGCGCCCTGCCCAGAGCGGCCTTAGCTGACGCCGAGTCGGGCTCGGCAGCGGCCGCCTCGCGTGCTCTGACCAACTCGCGCCAAACCCGCGGTGTCAGCACTGTCAACCGGATGTTGTCGTCCTCGGTCGGCTCGAGGTCGTTGAACGTCCAGACGATGTCGGTGCCCGACACCTGGAAGCCGGGCGGCAGGATTCCCGTGTCATAGTCCCACGTCGATGGGGGCGCCAGCGACGTGTTCGTGCTGTTGACGTCATACGGCAGCCTGAACGTGACCGTTCCGTTCCCGATGGGGCCACGCCAGCCGGCTCCGGTGTCGAGCACGTAGCCGAACGTGCCGTATGGCGTGTAGCCAGTCGGACGAAGCTCGTATGTGACCCGCAGCACCACGTCTTGGCCCGGCGGGAAGGTGGCGGGCCAAGACGCCCATACCTCGTCAGCCGAGAAGCTGTTGCCGCCGATCTCCTCGACGGTGACAGACGCCGGCACCCCATCCACCGAGGCCGTGAAGCTGTCGCTGATAGCGAAGTGGTACTCGTCCCGCTGAAGCGGGAACCAGACAGCTATGGACTCCGCCTCAGAGCCTTGGTTACGCATGACGAACTCGGCGTCGACGTAGCCGACGATAGCGTCGCTAGCCGTCTCGCCACCGGGACGAGTGGGGGCGTCGGCGTCGTCGATGCGCACGAGCACGTCCTCGCTGATCATCGCCACGTTCGTCTCGCGGTCGCGACCCCGGGGGAATGGTGCCGAGCCGGGGCTGTAGGGCGAGGGCGCGGCGTCAGCGGCCGCGCTCGGCACGTACACCGCCATCAGCGTCACGATTGCCACGATGACCGCCGCCGCGCGTGTCGCCGCGACGGCGCCTCCGCCGCGATACGGGATCACCTCCGCCAGCGGCTCGCCGCGCCGCGTGACAACGACGCTCTCCTGGTGCGCGCTATGTCGCTGAGAACCCGCAGCGCGCGCGCTTTGAACTCGCTTATCGGCATCGTCTTCACTGCTGCCTGACCTCGTGGCTCGTCGACGGGCGTCCGCGCCCTAACATGAACGCGCTTGTCGGCATTCCGTTGTAGAATAGTCATCTGAGTTGACCAGGTCTAGACTCGCCCCGCCAGATGGCGTGACGGCGTGCGCTTGCCCCTAGCCACCGCGTTCCGCTACCGGCACGAACACGCGCCAACCGTTGCCGGCCACGGCGGTCTGCGTGGCGCCGGCGGCCGAGGTCTGCGTCGCTCCCGCCTCAGCGGTCATGGTGAAGTACTGCGGTGGCAGCGTGCCGGGACCACGCGCCGTCGACGTGGCGCTGGCGGTTGGTGTCGGCCGCTGCGGGGTCCAAGTGACGAATGTCGGTGTCGCGCTGGGCGAAGGGCCAGGTGTGGTCGCCGTGCCGGGCGTTACCGTCGGGTCAGCGCCTGCCGTCGCGCTGGCAGCAGCACCGGCGCTAGCCGTAGCGGTCGCATTCGACTCGTCGGCGCCGATCGGCCGCGCGATCAGAACTCCGCTCTCACCCGCCGCGATTAGCAGGAGCTCGCCGTAGCCGGCGGCGTAGTGAAACTCAGTCGTGTACGCCGGCTCTCCGTCGACGAGTAGGCTCAATCGCCGCAGGTCAGGGGGATCGCTGACGTCATACGCATACCAGGCCGATGGCCCGACGTAGGCGCGATCGCGATGGAACAGAACCGATGAGTGCCGCGCTTGCTCGCCGGGAGAGCTAGACACGATTCGCGGCGACCGCGGATCCGACGCATCCACTACCACCAGCCGACTGCCATCCGGTGGCGCCGTGGCCAACGGCGTCGGGGTCGGCGACGGACCGGCAGTTGGCGGCCCCTCCGGAGTCGGCGGCGGAGTCGGGATGAACGCCGATCCAGGCACAGACTGCACGAGCAGCGCCAGTCCCGCCTCGGCGTCGGTCACCGCAAGCCCCTGCGAGCTCCCGCTGCCCGGGATCTCGCCGACCACGACGGGCGCTTCCGGTTCGGTCAGGTCAAGCCACCTCAGCGCGGGGCCGTCACCGGCAACCATGGCGAGCTCGCCGTCGAAGCCAATGTCGTTGGCGCGGCCTTCGACGCGCGCCCTCTCACTCGGCGCTGACGGGTCGCCCAGCGTGAACACGCTGACCCCGGCGCCGCCGGCCAGCTGCGCCAGCGCGACTCCCGCGCCGGCGCGCGAAGCAACCTTCAGCACGTCGACGCCGGGCTCGAACGAGCCAACGACCCTCATCCGGGCTGTGTCAGTGACGTCGTAGATCCGCACCCCGCCGCTACCGGACGCCACCAGCGCCAAGTTGGCGCCCGCGGCGCGGTCGACCTCCAGGTCCAATGCCAGGAAGCTGGCGGCGTTGCTGGTCTCGGCCAAGGCGCCAAGGTGCCGCGGCGACTCGGGGACTGACACGTCGTACGCCACGAGCGTGATCGGCGCGGTGGCGACGTAGACCGTGTCACCGGCGACCGCGACGTCGACCGCGTATGACGTTGTGGCGAGCTCCCCGGTTTCTCTTCCGTCGCGATAGAGCCGCAGTCCCGGCGCTTTGCGACCGTCGCCAACATCCCACCGCGTCAGGGTGTCGACTGCGTACGTGACGCCGAACGACGAGTCGACGGCCATGACCGTTGCATATGCCGGCAAATGCCGCACGCGGCTCGGGACACCGCTTGCGTCCACAACGTGCGTCTCCACGCCATCGTTGCCCTGCGCCACGTGGAAGTAGCCGTCGTCGAATGCGCAATCCCCGGCCGACGTGGCTCTACGGCTAGCGGTGCCGAGTATTCGCGGTGCCGCGGGGTCCGTGCCGTCGAAGACGATCACCACTCCTTGCGAAGGTCGCGTGCCAGGCGGTGGGTATTCGAGCGCAGCCAGGATCACTCGCTGCTGCGCGCGATCGATGTCGAGGCAGTATGCCCCGCGCACGCCACCCTCCTCACCCACGCGTGCCACCTCGACCATGGCGGTCGGATCCCGCGCGTCCACCACCGCCATGCCGGCCCCGACCTGCGGCAGCCAGACGAACCCGTTCATCACCGCCAAGCCATACCAGGCCGTGTAGCCCCAGACACCCCCGAGCTCGACCGGATTGGCCGGGTCCGCTACGTCGAACACGTGCAGCACGCACTCGTCCGGATCATAGGGCGCCTCGGATGCGGACGCAGCGACGTAGGCGCGGTTGCCCTCGACGGCCACGGCATACGCTTGACCAACGTCCCGGTCGGCGAGAACGCGCATGGCCCGCAGGTCGGTCGCGTCGAGGACCGTGAGGCCGTGCTTGGCGGCGACGTAGCCGACATTGCGCTCCAAGACTATGTCGTTGATCGGGCCTCGCAGTTCGGCCCGGCCCACAACTCTTGGCGCGGTCGGGGCGCTAGCGTCGATCGCGACTACGAAGTCCCCCTCGGCCAGCAGTGCCCGCTGGCCATCGGCGGCGACGGCGCGCGACTCGCCGCCGATGCGGGCCACGATCTGCAGGTTGACTTCGTTCGGTCCAACCGCCGCGCTCTCCGAGGTGGATGCTGAGAGCGCCACGACGGCGATCGAGACGGCCAGCAGCGGGACACTGAGCAACGCCGGCACAGACGGAGCGAAACGGCGAGACGTGCGAAGCGTGCGAGTCACACTACTCCCTCCTCCCCGTGCAGCCCTTGCGCGCCAACCACCTGGGCGGTGCATGAGCGCAAAGGACGTGCGCTGCCCCCCACACACCAGCCACGTGCGCGGGCGCTGCGCTCCGGTTGGCTATCCTGCCTCTACGTCCCAACCGGCGCAACCGTGACCGCGATTGCCCCGCGC
>JBJYWW010000072.1:0-4953 GCA_046259645.1 Anaerolineae bacterium | reverse complement strand
CAGCACCGGGCGGCGCCGTCTGTCGCGGTCAGGCAACCGACAGGGTAAAATGCGCATATGGTCAGATGGCGCTCGGCAACACGGGGGCCCTTGATCGCGATCGCCTGCTGCGCGATGGCGGTCCTGGCCGACCCTGCCCCACCCTCGGACGCGGCTGCGCCGCCACGACGACCTTATCCGCCGTCGAGCACTGCCTCGTCCAGTGACGGTGGCTTCGCGTCGTGGTCCCCGCGCTACACGTCCTTCCTGGTGCTGTCCGATACCGAGGACCTGGTGACGCTGGCGCTCGACCGAGACACGCTTTGGCTCGCGACCGAGCGCTACGTGACGCACCAGCGCGCCGGAGTGTGGGCCGAGCCGGTGCAGATCGACGAGGGCGCCAGCGTGTTCGCTCTTGCGCCGGTCGCGTCCGCGGAGCAACCGACGGACGAGGTCTGGGCATTTGGCTTCGCCGGCGGCGCGTGGCACCTGCGGGACGGCCTATGGTCAGCGATGCCGATCGACACCGGCGCTGACCTCTACAGCGCCCGTGCCCGCGCGGCGGACGACGTGTGGGCAGCCGGCTTCGACTACGACACCGGGTTCGGTGTGCTCGCCCACTACGACGGCGCCGACCTGAGCGCGATCACGCGTCCGTGGCTCAACCGGAAGCTGCTGCTGTCGATCGCGCAGGACGCCACGGGCGAGCTCTGGTCGGGCGGCTGCGACGGGAACGATGACGCCTTCCTGATGCGCGATTGGGGCGCCGGCATCTGGGAACCGGTCGCGCTGCCGCCCATAGACGGCTGCATCGAGCACCTGTCGTTCTCGCGGGACGGGCCCGGCTTGGCCGCGGCGGAGACCGACATACTGTGGTGGGACGGCCAGTCATGGCAGGCCCTCGGCCAGCCTCCACCCGAGGGCTCCTTCTGGGTGCGCGTTGCCGCATCGGTAGCGGCTCAGGACGGTGTCGACGTCGGCCAGGCGGGTAATCCGCCGACCGGCTACGCCATCCCGGGCACGCCCACGTGGCGGGGGTACATCGACGGGCAGTCGCCGTGGCGCTTCGATGGCACGTCGTGGACCGAGACCGACGTCGACTACCGCGGCTACGACCGGCTGTTCACCGTTGGCGACGATAACCCGCATGCGCAGGGCTTCCTCGACCTGGTCTCCAACGGCGAGAGCACGTTCTCGGTCAGCCGGTCCGGCGGACCGGCCGGCTTGGAGCGGCAAGCAGCGACGATGGCGATTGCCGGAGGCAGCTCGCGCCTCAGCCATCCGCTCATGCTGACCCTGTACGCCGACGCTGGTGGGGTGTTCGGTGGCGGCGCCGACATCGCCGTCGCGCAGTCGGACACGGGCGACATTTGGGCCGGCGCATCGCTCGGCGCGTCGGGCCCGCCCGGACCGGCGCCGTTCCTGCGCGGCTCGCCTGAAGCCCCCGGCGGGGGATCAGCGCCGTCCCGCGAGCGCGGCTTGACCACGTCGTGGGCGGTCGCGCCCGGCGGCACGTTCGACGGCACCGACCCGTTCCGCATCCGGTCCATCGACCTGGCGGCCGACGATGTTGGATGGGCCTTCGGTCGCGTCGACACCAGGCTCCTCGGTCAACGAGAGACGTCGTGGCGTTGGAATGGCGTGGAATGGACCGAGATGCCGGAGCCTCCGCAACCGACGGTCGGCGCATGGAGCGCGCAGCTCCGCGCGCTGCCGGATGGACGCGCGTGGGCGCTTGGCGTCGACAGGTGGCTGCGCGTGTTCAACGGCGAGGAGTGGGTGATCGCGCCGGGCGCGCCGGCAGCCGGACCCGTTCGGGTGCCCCGCGGCGAGCTCGAGCTCGTCACGCTGCGGGCGCCATTCGATGTCTCGACGGCGGAGAGCGACACTCCGGGCGCACCGCGACTGCTCGGCTGGCTCGCCACGTCGGAGCAGCTCTTCAGGTACAGCGCTGCATGGGGCGAGCCTGGTCCGCCAACCGCCCCGAGCGCGACCTGGACCGCGACCCAGTCGGTTCCGCGCGGGCAGGTTCTCGACTTGCAGCTCACCGGCCCGGGCAGCGGCTGGGCCATGGCGCGCGACGACTACGCCGACGGCTCGCGAGGCGAGACGCCGGGCGTCCTGCTTCGGCTCGATGACGGCGAGTGGACCGAGGTCGACGTCTCCGACATCGTGCGCGAGCTCGAGCTCGGACTGGACTCGGGCGGTGCCGAGCCGGGGGCCGGCATCGTCGATGCCGGCTCGCTGAGGTGGCTCCTGATGGCGCCGGTGGCGGCGGACGAGGTGTGGCTGCATGGCGCGGTGCCGGTCACCGGCGGCGAGGAGTACCGAACGGCACTAGTCCAGATCCGGCAGCCGGAACGGAGCGAGGCCGCGACGGCGCGGTGGTTCCTCGACTGCGAGATCAACGCGCTGGACGCGCGCAGGTCGGGTGACGGCGGCACCGACGTCTGGATCATGGGCCGCAGCAGCTGCGGTCCCGTCACCGAGCCGGTTGCGCCCGAGTACGCCGGTCCCATCAGCTTGCTTCGGGTCCGCGACGTGGCCTCGACCATATTCCTGCCAGTCGCGCAGGACGGCCCCCGCTGAGGCGGACCTCCTCTCAACCTGCAAGCGATAGCGAGCCAGATGCGTCTATCATGGCAGGAGCCCCGCGGATCGCGGCCGGTCCGCGTTCGAACCTGGATCTGGCTTCCGGGGTCCTGGGATGAGGCAGCGAAGCGGAGGAACCGCGATGCAGTCGAGACGCTGTCCCCGGCATCGGTCGTCCTCGTTCTGGTTCTCGGTGCGTCTTGGCTCGCGGTCCCTCGCGGCGGAGACGGCCTGCATGCATCGCCGGAACCAGACGGCACGTCAGATGGCATCCCGGATAATCTGCAGTTCACGATTGCACCGCAGGAGCCACCCTCCAGCTTCGAGGAAGCGGCGGATGTCGCGGTCGGTCCCGACGGAGCGATCTACGTTGCCGACACCGGCAACCACCGGATCCAGGGATTCGCGCCCGACGGCCAGCTGCACTCCCCGACTGGGATCGCCGCCGCGCCGGACGGCACTCTGTGGGTGGCGGATGGCGCGAGCGGCGCCAGGTTGCGCCGCTTCGCGCCGGACGGGCGCGAGATAGCATGGTGGCACGCCGATCTGGGCGTCGACCTCGTCGACGTCCCGCTCGGGCCCTGGCTGGACCTTGCGGTGAGTCCGAACGGCGACGTCTACCTCGCGCAAGAGCGCCTGATCGCGCGGTTCGATCCGGACGGGCGGCACGTCGGCCACTGGGAGGTCGGGAGCTGCACCGAGCTCGGAGACTACTGGCGCTCCGGCCGCGTTATCACCGTGTGTGACTGGGCCGGGGCCCTCGACGTGGGACCGGACGGCACCGTCTACGTCGCCGACAACGGGTGGGAGACACGCGGCGTGCGGTTGTTCGAGAGCGACGGTGCGGAGATCGAGCTCCTGTCATCGACCGTAGCGGGCCTCGGCTACGGGATCCCATACTACCGCGGGGTAGCCGCAGCCCCGGACGGCAGCATCGCGCTCCTCGAGCGTGATCGTGTCGGGCGCTATGCGACATCGGGCGAGCGCCAGCGCCTCGCCTCGTGGGGCAACGTCCCCGACGTCCGTGCGGATGGCGTGATCTATGATGCCGAGGGCGTAGCGGTAGGCGAAGACGCGACGCTGTTGGTCAGCGAGCCTACGATCAGGCGCATCCAGAGGTTCACCGCGGACGGGGTATACCTGGGCCGCCTGGCTACCGGAGCGGACGGCGATGCCGCGTACAAGCCCAACACGCCGCGCGGCATCGACACGGTTGGCGACGGCTCGGTCCTCGTGGCGGAGCTCGCGCGGGTCGTGCGCGTCGACGTCGACGGTGAGGTGCTGACGAGCTTCGGCCAGCCTGGGCGGACTGGCTCGGGAGGAGAGAAGGGCGACCTGACCTATCCATCGGACGTTGCCTTGGCCGCCGACGGATCTGTCTACATCGTGGATCCGGGCTTGGATCGCCTGTCCCGATTCGGCATCGACGGTGAGATGCTCGGCTCTTGGGGACCACCGAAGGTTATCCTGGTCCCGAGCCCGGGCTGTTGCTGAATCCCGGCGGTGTGGCAGCTGCCGCCGATGGCACCGTATACGTCGCTGACACCGATCACCACCGCATCGTTGCCGCCGGTCCCGATGGCATCACGGGCACCGGCTGGGGCACGGAAGGAACCGGCGAAGGGGAGCTCCGGCGTCCAGTCGGCATCGCGGTGTCGGGGGAGGGCACGGTCTTCGTCTCGGATGCCGGCAACGGCCGGATCCAAGTGTTCGACTCCGACGGCGGGTTCCGCGGCGACTGGCACGTCGAGGCGCCGGTCGGAATGGACGTGACCGCCGCCGGAGCGCTGTACGTGGCGACAGGTGACGGTGTTGCGGTGTACGGCGTCGGAGCGCCGGGCGGCTGGCGCGTGGAGCAGTTCGCCGGCGAGTGGCTGGCCAGCGCCCCCATCACCGTGACGAGCACGGCGGACTGGGCGTGGACGTTCGGTCCGGCTTCGGGCTCACCGGGCTCGGTGGACTCGGTGGACTAGCTGGGCCCGTCGGGCTCTCTGGGCTCGGTGGACTGTCCGGGCTCGGTGGACTCGCAAGGCCCGTCGTACTCCGTGCGCCTAACGCGGACGGAACCTATCGCAGGTCGGGCCTTCGAGGCGCGGCTTCGCGCCGACGCGGGCGCCCGCCTGTGGCGCGACGGACGACTGATCGTCGATGAATGGCACGCGCCGGACATCGACACGTCACGCGTCCTGATCGGCGACGTGCGAGGCCTGCGGCTCGAGATCCACGGCCGTGGACCGACCGACGCCCGTCTCGAGCTCCTGCCAATCCGGCCGCCCTACGAGTCGTTCATCCCTTGCGTGCTGAGCGCCATTGGCAGGTAGATCGTAGGCGGCAACGGCTCCCTGATTACGAGCGCCACCGGGCCAGCCTGGTCGCCCGACC
>JBJYWW010000071.1:0-9366 GCA_046259645.1 Anaerolineae bacterium | reverse complement strand
CGTGACCGCGATCAGAGGCAGGCCGTGCAGCGAGTCCATGTCGACGCGGTTCAGGCTCATCTGGAACAGGTCGGGGACGATTCGCACGCTGACGCCGGCGGCATCGCACTCGTCGACGTGGCGGATGATGGTGCTGCGCGAGCGCCACGGCAGCGCGATAACGACCATGTCGACGGCCTCGTCCGCGAGGACACGCGGCAGGTCACGCGTTCCGCCCAGCGGCTCGAAGCGCCCGATGGACGCAGCGCGCTTCTCTGGGTTGTCGTCGAGAAAGCCGATCACGCGGTAGCCCAAGTTGGGCTGCGCCACGATGTTGCGCATCACGGTCCGGCCCTTCTCGCCGGCGCCGACGATGAGAGTACGCGTCACTCCGTCGCCGCGTCGCAGGCGGCGCATGAACATAACATGATCGGCCAGCCTCACGACCACCAGAGACGCGACTATCAGAACAGCCGCGTAGATGAGCATGAGCCTCGACTGCGCCAGCGGGCGAAGCGCGAAGACCAGCACGGCAACGAGCCCCAGCCCGACGAACGTCCCTGTCGCCAGCGTGTAGACCGTGGCCGTGAGCGACTGCCTGGCGCGGGCTCCGTAGAGGCCCTCGATCCAGAAGTACGCGAGGAGGATCAGGCTCAGGCTGAGGCCCCAGCCCAGGTAATCGCGGTACGGGACGAAGTTGTACCAGTCGATGGGCCCGCCGAGCTCGGCCTCGTAGCGCAGCGAATAAGCAGCGGCGAACGCGATGTTGATGGCGCACAAGTCGAGGAGGATTAGGCCCGCCCGTGGGGAGCGGCCTCTAGGCGTGGGCACGCGCGGCCTCCATGTCGGCAGCCTCGCTGAGGACCATTCCGTAGACGTCGGCGGTCTCCCGCGCGGCGCGCTCCCAGGAGAAGCGCTTGGCGCGCTCCGGTCCCGCGATCCGGAGCGACCGGCGCCGGGAATCATCGCCCAACAGGTTCTTGAGCGCAGCCGCCCACGCCTCGTGGTCGCCCGGCTCGACCTGCACCACCGCCGGCCCGCCAACCTCGGGCAGGCTGGACGCGGCGGCCACCAGCGTCGGCGCGCCGCACGCAAGCGCCTCGGCGACAGGCAGCCCGAAGCCCTCGTAGAGCGACGGGTACGCGAACACGCTGCAGGAGCTGTAGAGCGCCGGCAGGTCGTCGTCGGGCACGAACCCGAGAACGCGGACCTGCCCGCCGACGCCCAGCTCGTCGGCCAGCTTCGCCGGATGCACGCCGCCCCAACCCGCACCGCCGATGACCGCTAGCGGCGGTGTGTCGGGGTCGCGGGCCCTCAGCGCCGCGTAGCCGCGCATCAGCGTCACGAGGTTCTTGCGCGGCTGCAGCGTGCCGAGCGTCAGCGCGAACGGGCCGGCGAGGCCGTAGCGCTCGCGAACGGCCGCCTGCGCGCTGGGCGGCGCCGGCCGGAACGCGGGCTCGATGCCGTTGTGCACCACGTGAACGCGGTCCGGAGCGGCCCCCAGCGCGTCGACCAGCTCCCGGCGCGTGAACTGCGACACCGCGATCAGGGCCTGCGCGCGACGGACCGCCAGGCGCGTGGCGAGGCCGAGGTAGCGACGCTGCAGCAGTGGCAAGGTCTCGGGCAGCCGCTCGAAGGACAGGTCGTGGACGGTCACCACCGCCGGCGTCGGGCAGAGCGCCGGCATCGCATAGGCGGCGCCGTGGTATACCCGCGCGCCCGAGCGTCGCACCTCGCCCGGCAGTCGCGTCTGCTCCCACGCGATCCGGCCGAGCGGGCTCGCCGCCATGGCTGGGGCCCGTCGCACTTCGATGGCCCGAGGGAGCCTCTCTGCCGCGAGTGGCTCCGGAGTGAACGCAGTGATGTCGTACTCGCCGAGCGCGGCCAGAGCGGGAAGCAGCCGCGCGATGTAGCGGTGGATGCCGGCGCCCCGATAGTCGTCGGAGTAGGACAGCAGCGCGGCGTTGTACCCGATGCGCGGCGTGGACGGAAGGTCGGGCATCACGTGACCATTATAGGCGCGGCGGCGACCTGGCACCGACTACCGAGCCTGCCTGATCTCCTCGACGGCCTCGGGGTTCACGAGCGACGATGTGTCGCCCGGATCATCGCCCAAGTACGCGGCGCGAACCATGCGCCGCATCACCTTTGCGTTGCGCGTCTTGGGGATGTCGCTGACGAACAGGATCTCGCGCGGTGCCAGCGGCTTGCCGAGCGCATCGATCACGCGCGAGCGCAGTGAGTCGCGTAGCTCGGCCGTGGCCTCGGCGCTCGGCGCGAGCACGACGAACACGACGAGCTCCGAGCCCTTGATCTCGTGAGGCACGCCGATGGCGGCGGCCTCGATCACCGCCGGGTCCGCCACCAGCACCGACTCGGCCTCCGCCGGTCCGAGGCGCTTGCCGGCGACCTTGATGGTGTCGTCGGACCGGCCCAGGATGTACCACAGGTCGTCGTCGTCGACCGCGGCGAAGTCGCCGTGGACCCACACGTTCGGCCAGCGACTCCAGTAGGTCTCCTCGTAGCGCTCCGGGTCCTTCCAGAAGCCGCGTGTCATGCCGATCCACGGCGCGCGGATCACGAGCTCCCCGACCTGGCCGCGCACCGACTCGCCGTCGTCGTCGACGACATCGGCCGCGATCCCGGGGCAAGGGCCCGAGAAGCTGCACGGCTTGAGGGGCAGGATGGGGTTGCCCATCACAATGCCGCCCGAGATCTCCGTGCCGCCGGAGTAGTTGATGATCGGCCGCACGCCCTTGCCGACCGTCTCGAACAGCCAGTTCCACGGACCGGGGTTCCACGGCTCGCCGGTGGACGCGAAGAAGCGGAGGCTGGAGAGATCGTGCGCCTCGACCGGCTCCTCGCCGTACTGGATGAGCGCGCGGATCAGCGTCGGCGACACACCGAGCGTAGCGACCTCGTGGCGCTCGACGAGGTCCCACAGCCGATCCGGGCCCGGGAAGTCCGGCGCGCCGTCGTAGATCACGAACGTGCCCCCGAGCAGCAACGCGCCGAACACCAGCCACGGGCCCATCATCCAACCCATGTCCGTCATCCAGTAGATCGGCTGGCCGGGGTGAACGTCGGTGCCGAAGGCCATGTCCTGGGCGGCCTTCACCGGGAAGCCGCAGTGCGTGTGGACCGCGCCTTTCGGTCTGCCGGTCGTGCCCGACGTGTAGATCACCATGACCACGTCCTCGGCGTCGGTGACCTCGGTCGGAGCGTGCGCCGGCTGCCGGTCGACGATGTCGTGCCACCACACGTCGCGACCGCTCTGCATCGGCACGTCTTGGCCGGTACGGCGCAGCACCACGATGTGCCGCAGCGACGGCACCTGGTCGGCGGCCTCGTCCGCGGTCGGCTTGAGCGCGATCTCGCGGCCCCGACGGTACGAGCCGTCGGACGTGATCAGCGCCTTGGCGTCGGCGTCGCGCAGGCGCGTCACCACCGCGTCGGGACCATAGCCCGAGAACAGCGGCAGGATGATTCCGCCTATCTTGGCGATCGCCAGGAACGCCACCACGATCTCGGGGGTCATCGGCATGAACAGGCCGACGGCGTCGCCCTTGCCAAGGCCCAGCTCGCGCAACGCGTTGGCGCACCGGCACACCTCGTCGTTCAGCTCGGCATAGGTGAGCGTGCGTGTGACGCCCTCTTCGCCCTCCCAGACCACGGCCGGCTTCGCCTTGGTGGCGGTGCCCAGGTACTTGTCGATGCAGTTGTGGACGATGTTCATCTTGCCGCCCACGCACCAGTCGGCCCATTGGATGCCGTTCGAGAAGTCGGCGACGGTCTCGTACGGCTCGTAGAACTGAACGTCGAGGTAGCGCAACACGGCGTCGGTGAACCAGGGCACGTCCTGCGTGGATCGTTCCATCAGCTCGTCGAAAGACTTGATGCCGTGCTCGCGCATGAACGCCTTGAGGTGCGAGGGGTCGACGTAATCTGGCGTCGGGCACCAGACGATCTCGCCGCCGAAGTCGAATCTCTCGGTCATGACCGGGCTCCTGGGTCTAGGGGATGGCGCGTACCGCGGGCGCGCGACGGCGCCCCAACACGCCGGAGCGACGCGGGCGCATTATATCGCCGCCACGGGGCGGGGCAACGCGCCGGGGTGGGCCACAGCGCGTGCGGGACCGCGCCAGGCGTGCGACTAGGCTGCGACCGTCCGGTACACGGCCGCTGTGTCGGCCGCGACTCGAGCCATCGTGTAGCGCTCCAGGACGCGCTGCCGGCCGGCGCGCGACAGCTCGGCCCGCAGGCTCGCGTCAGCGGCCAGCCGCCGTAGCTGATCGCGCAGGTCGCCGCTGTCGCCCTCGCGGAACCGCAATCCGGCCTCGCCCAGCACGTACGGGATCTCGCCGCTGGTCGAGCCGACGCACGGCACGCCGCACGCCATGGCCTCTATCAGGACCCGGCCGAACTGCTCGACCCAGCTCCCCGTGGAGCGACTGGGCAGGACGAAGGCGTCGAGCTGCCGGTAGCAGCGCGGCATCGCGCTCGACTCGAGCCATGTCCGCAGCTCGACTTGGCCGGCCACCCCGAGGCGGTGCGCCTGGTCGAGGAGCGCCGACCGCTCTGGACCGTCACCCAGCAGCACCAGCTTGGCGCCCGAGGCGCGACCGAGCGACGCCGATGTTCGCGCGAATGCCTCGACGAGTAGGTCGACGCCCTTGCCGTGCGTCAGCCGGCCGGCGAAGCCGATCGTGAACGGCTTGCCATCGGCCCGCGGGGCGCCCGCCGGGGCGAACTCGGTCTCGTCGACACCGAACTGCGGGACGGTCCAGAGCGGTCCCCGATAGCCCTTGGCCCGCAGCACGTCGGCTGCCGTGCTGCTGCCGGCGATCGCCCCGTCGCTCTGGCGGTAGGCAGCCTGCTCGAACCACGAGAACGGCGGCGGGTACCGCCGATCCAGGTTCTGCCATGTGAAGAAGACCGTTCGCGCTCCGCGACGCCGCGCGGCGGCAAGCGCGAGGCGCGTCGCGAGGTTGTAGGGTTCCTCGTCGATGTGCACGAGGTCGGGTCGCGCCTGGTCGAGCACTCGCCCGAGGCGGGGATAAGCGTGGAGGTGGAAGTTGCCAGGCAGCGCGATCGGCGCCTCGATCAAGCGGTAGCCCTCGACGTGAGTAGCCGTCAGACGCTGGACTCTATCGCCGTCGCGCCACCGGGACGGGGCGACCACGGTGAGGTCGATGTCGGGCTCAGCGGCGATCAGCTCGGCCTTGCGCTGATAGGCACCGACCACGAGGGCCTTTGACAGCATCACTACGCGCACTGCAGTGCCGCTCGGCGACGCTACCGCCGGCCCCAGAACTGACTCGGGTCGCACGGCTCGACGAACGCTATGCGCCCGTAGATCTCGCGCAGCGTGTCCACCAGCTCGTCGGCTTGCGGAGTCTCGTAGTACGAATCGGGGTCGCTGGCCAGCTGCACGAGAAGGTCGCCCTTGACGTCCGCTCCGAGACCTACCGCGAAGACCGTGATCCCGGCCGCGTGAAGCCGTCGCGCCTCGGCCAGGACGTCGTCCTCGCTCGAGCGCGTCGGCACGCCGTCGGTGATGAGCAAGACGGCCGACGTGTTCTCGGGGCGGTGGCGCGGTCCGGTGAGGACGCGTCGCGCCTCGGCCAGGCCCGCATCGATGCGCGTTCCGCGTCGCGACGGCAGCCCGTCGATCGCGCGGCGTAGCGCCGAGCGGTCACCGCCGAGGTCCGACAGCAGCTCGGCTAGATCGCTGAAGGCCACGACCGCCAGCTGATCGCGCGGCAGGTCGAGGCGCTCGAGGAACAGCCGCGCCGCGCGCGCCGCCGCGACGCGCTTCGTGATGCCACCGACTCGGGTCGGCCCGTCCATGCTGCTCGACACGTCCACCACCAGCACCACGTCGGTCGACTCGATCTTGGGCTGGCACGGCGTCTCCTTGAGCGCCAGCGGGAGGTAGACGGGCAGCGGCGCGGGCGTCGGCGACGACGTGGGTGTGACCGTCGGTGTCGGCGACAGCGTTGGCGTCGGCGACAGCGTCGGCGTCGGAGTGGGCGTGACGGTCGGTGTGAGGGTCGGCGTCGGAGTCGGAGGGATGCGCACCTCGACCTCCGGCACCGGGAAGGCGAAGTCGCCGACCCGGTCCTCCGTGTCCCAGAACTTGCCGGTGGCCTCCACGTTGGTGGGCCAGATGCCGGCTTCGAGCGGCTCGATCTGATACGTCAGCGTGATGCCGCTCTTGGAGATCGTCGTCATGTTCCAGCTCAGCGAGTTCTCGTCGACCGAGCTCGGCGGGATGTTGGCCGAGCCCTCGACATAGCGCATGTTCTCCGGCAGCTCGTCCGCGATGGTCAACCGACGCAGATCGGTCTGCAGCAGCTCGTTGGCGATCTCCTCATAGATGCCCACCAAGCGGCTCGACTGCTGCACGTCGAAGAACAGGTCCGGGCGCGACGCCAGGTTGCGCATCAGCGCACTGTCGCAGTCTTGGCCCACGCAAACCGTGATGATCAGGATCCCGGCCCCCTTGGCGCGCGCGGCGGTGCGCATCGGGTTGTTGCCGGCCGGCCAAGGGAGGCCGTCGGACAGCAGCACGATCACCTCGTTGGGCGGCGGCAGATCGGGGTTCGGGTTCTCGGTCTGGGCATCGGTCAAGATCTGGTGCGAAAGCGCTATCCCCCCCTCCATGTCGGTGCCGTAGTCCGTGATGATCGAATTGATGGCGCTCTGCACCTGGCCCTTGTCGTCGGTGACCTTGACCTTGAGCCGCGCGCGCCCGCCGAACGCGGTCACGCCCACCTTGGTCATGTCGAAGTCGAGCTTGTTGACGAACTGCGTGGCGGCGCGCTTGGCGTTCACCAGCTTGTTGCTCGGGTTCATCGACAGCGAGCCGTCGATCGACAGGACGATGTTGAGGGGGATCCGCTGGGCCGGGCAATCCGTGGTCGAGGTCAGCGTCACCGTCGTCCACTCGCCTAGCCACAGCAGCGTCGGGTCGGCCCACTTGGCGCGCGACAGCTTGCACGGGCTGACCCTGGAGTCCGACTGTGCGTGCGCGCCGCGCACGCCCGCCACGGGCGCCAGGGCGAGAGTCGATCCAGCCACGGCCAGCGCTACGCAGGCGGCGACGAAGACGAGCGATCGTCGATCGTCCATCGTCGCCGTCCTCCTTCCGATGACGCTAGCCCCCGCTCGGGCGAGGGCACACTCCACGACGTGCCGTCGGCGGCGCACCGGGGCGGGGAGAGGAGTCGAGCGCGCAGGCCGTTGGCGGAGCCGTCCAGGGCGCTTGTCCGTTGCCCTGTAGCCTACAGAACCTACAACACGCGGCGGGGCACGAGGCAGACACGTCGGGGCCGTGGCTGGGCGCCCGGCGGCTCACGGCGAGTATATCACAGCGAGTGGCAAAGCGCCCGGGCGGGAGCGGCCCGTCAGTTGCGGCGCACCGACTCGTATACCGCTCGGGTCATCGCGGCCGTGCGCGCCCAGTCGAACACCTTGGCGCGGTTCAGTCCGGCCGCGGACAGGGCCGCCGAGCGGGCCTCGTCCTCCACGATCCGACGCAGCGCATCGGCCCACGCAACCTCGTCGTGCGGCTCCACGAGCGCCGCGGCGTCGCCGACCACCTCTGGCAGGCTCGTCGCGGCGGCGACCACCGTGGGCGTGCCGCACGCCATCGCCTCGAGCGGCGGCAGGCCGAAGCCCTCGTATAGCGAGGGGTAGGCGAAGACGGCCGCCCGCCTGTACAGCTCGGGCAGGTCCGATGTCGGCACGTGTCCGAGGAGCACCAGCGCGTCCGGCGGGAGCCCGACCCGCGAGGCGATGTCGGTCGGGTGCAGCTTGGTGCTCGATGCCGCGTCAGGCGGCGCTCCGGCGAGGGCCAGCGGCAGCCCGGTCGCCTCGTGCACGCTTCTCCAGGCTGCGAGAAGGACTTCCAGGTTCTTGCGCCTGTCGAAGCCGCCCAAGTAGAGACCGAAGCGCTCCGGCAGTGACAGGCGATTCGCGGCGGGAAAGGGGCTGAACCGCCGGTCGACGCCGAGCGGGACCACGTGCACGATCTCGTCCGGCACGCCGAGGAGCGCTCGGATGTCGCGGGCGGTGTGCTCGGAGTCGGCGATCACGGCCGCGGCGCGGTCGGTCGCGCGCTCTACGAGCCGGACGTAGGCGCGGTGCTGCGGCCCCGTCCGGTACTCCGGCAGGACCAGCGGTATGAGGTCGTGGATCGTGACGACGCTCGGCGTCAGCGGCAGCGCGGGCGGCGCCCAGTACGGCACGTGGGCCACGTGCGCGGAGCGCGCGCGCCACGGGAACTCGACCTGCTCGAACAGCACCTTGTAGGCGTTCGACCGCGACCTGGACGGTCGAACGAGGTCGAACGCGTCGCCCGGTCGCGCCTGCGCCTCCAGCGCACCGGCCAGCTCGTCGAGGTAGCGGCCCGAGCCAACGGCCCGACCGGCGTACCACCCGTTGAGGGCGACGAGCAGCGGGTCCGGGCTCCCTGTCACGTGGGTCGCGCCCTGCCGCGACAGCTCACTGGGCGGAGGGCGGCCGCCGACCGGTCGACGGCGCCGGGCCCACCAGGAGGACGGTGATGTCGTTGACGTTTGTTCCGGTCGGGCCGGACACGATCGCGTCGCCGAGCTCCTCGAACAGGCGACCGCTGTCGTGGCCCGCGAGAGCGCCAACCGGGTCCAGCCCGAGTTCGCGGGCCCGGGCCGCGGTCGCACCGTCGACGATTGCCCCAGCGGCGACGGTCCGGCCATCGATGCCGTCCGTGTCCATAGAGCCCAGCGTCACTGACGGCCAGCCCTCCAGCGCCAGCGCCGCGGCGAGCGCCAGCTCCTGGTTGCGGCCGCCCACGCCACGTGGCGCGGCGTCCTGAGAATGCGCGCTGGCGGCCGTGCCCGACGCCAGCGTGACGGTGGTCTCGCCGCCGGCGACGACGCACGCCGGCGGGGCCACGGGCCGGCCGCTGGCCACGATCTCCTTGCCGATCGCGGCCATCACCGCGCCGCACTCGCTGGCCTCACCCTCCAGGAACGTGGTGAGGAGCATAGCCTGGTAGCCCATCTCGGCGGCCCGAGCCAGGCTCGCGTCGGTTGCGCTGGCGTTGTCGCCCACGACGATCGTGCTGGCGCGATCGAATGCCGCGTCGCCAATCCGCGCGGTCTCGGGCACGCGGCCCTCGATCCCGGACTTGATGTGGTTGGCCACCGAAGCGGGGATGACCGACCACAAGCCGTGACGCGTCAGCGCCGCGGCGGCATCTTCGAACGTCGATTCGTCGGGCGTGGTCGGTCCCGATGCTATGACGTCAATGGGGCTGCCGACGACGTCCGACAGCACGAGCGTGATCAGGCGCGCGGGCGCCGCAAGCCGAGCGAGCCCGCCGCCCATTACGGCGCTGAC
>JBJYWW010000070.1:0-25420 GCA_046259645.1 Anaerolineae bacterium | reverse complement strand
TCGGCCACCACCTCTGGCTCCGCTCTCGGCCCCGCGATATACTGGCGCGCAGCAGGGACGTCGCGAGCCTGGTCGCGCGCGCCACGCCGGGAGGCGGCTCGCAAAGGCCCGGACCATTGCACGGAGGTGCAGGATGCCAGTCTTCATCTTGATGACGCGGATGTCACCCGAGGCCATGCACGATGCACGAGGCCGGCGCGCCATGGGCAAGGAATGGCTCGCCAAGGTCACCGAGCAGTGCCCGGAGGTAGAGTGGCTGGCCCACTACGCGCTGTTGGGCCCGTACGACTTCATGGACATCTACGAGGCGCCGGACGTCCAGACCGCGCACGAGGTCTCGCTCATCTCTCGGTCGGAGGGGGCGCTGAGCGCGGAGAGCTGGCCGGCTGTGCCGTACGACGAGTTCCTGGAGCTGCTCGAGGGCGTGCAGCCGGAGTGAGTGACTGCCGGTCCGGCGCGCCGAACGGGTCCCGAGCTGTGTCGGACACCGGCCGACCGAATCGGATGGCATGAGAGAGGCCCCCGGAGCGGAGCTCCGGGGGCCGGTTGTTGCCAGGGCGATCACGCGTGGCCAGCCCTAACCCGCCACCCGATGGCGGGCCGGCGGCCGGCTGCCGCCGAGACCGACGCCGCGGACCCGCCCTTGTTATCCCTTGTGGCCGTTCGTGCTGCTTGTCCCGTTGCCCCCGTTCCGCGCCGCCTCGAACGAGCGCCCGCCGGAGGCGAACGCCTCCTCGTTCATCGGCAGGAGCGCCGCCTTGCTGGCCAGGGCGGCGCGCAGGGCCGTCAGGAAGCTCTCGCCCGGGAACAGGCTCGACGCCTGCTGGAGGGCGCCGAGCGCGACCGTGTTCTTGATCTTGACGGCGCCCAGGTCCGCGGCGATCTTGGTAAACGGCACGCCGACCATCGTGACGCCCTCGGCCACCTCGGGCTCCGACGAGATGACCGTGCTGTCGTAGACGATGATTCCGCCTGGCCGCACGGTGGGCCCGAACTTGTCGAGGCTCGGCGCGTTGAACGCCACCAGTACGTGCGGGTTGGGCGACGCCGGCGACAGCACCTCCTTGGTCGCGACGTGGACGTCGGCGTACGACGTGCCGCCGCGCGACTCGGGGCCGTAGCTTGGGATGTAGGTCGAGTCGAAGCCCTCGTTGATGGCGGTCTGCGTCGTCAGCTTGGCGATCGTCTGCGCGCCGTCGCCGCCCGCGCCGGCGAACTTCAGCGACACGTCGAGCGGATCGATGTGCGACGGGAAGGCGTCGGCGAACCGCGCGGGCTTCGCGGCCGTTGCGCCGATCGCCGCCACCACTCGGTCAGGGTCGAACGTCGGCGCTTCGAGCTCGAACCACGGCTCGGGCACCTCGTCCTTCTTCACCCCCAGCGGGAACATGGGGACCATGTTCTCCTTCACCCAGATCTCGGCTTCGAGCGGCGTCATCCTCAGGTGGGTCGGGCACTCGGCCAGCACCTCCACGAACGCCAGCCCGCGGCCCTCGACCTGTAGCTGGATCGCCTTCTTGATGGCCTTCTTGGTGCGGAAGCGCTGCTTGTTGTCGAACAGGGCGCACCGCTCGACGTAGACCGGCCCGTCCAGCTGCGCGATGGTCTCGGCGACCCGCAGGGGCTGGCCGGTGAGCGGCCCGCGGCCGGCCGGCGTGGTCGTGGTCTTCATGTTGGGCAGCGTGGTCGGCGCCATCTGGCCACCGGTCATGCCGTACACCGCGTTGTTGATGAAGATGAACGTCAGCGGCACGCCCATCTGGGTCGCCTGCATGATCTCGGCCAGGCCGATGGATGCTAGGTCGCCGTCGCCTTGATACGAGACGACGATCGAGTCGGGGTTGGCCGACTTGTGGCCGAGGGCGACGGCGGGAGCGCGCCCGTGGGCGGCCTGCGTGTTGCCCACGTCGAGGTAGTAGTAGAGGAACACGCTGCACCCGACCGGCGACACGGCGATCGTGCGGTCCTGGATCCCGAGCTCATCGATGGCCTCGGCCAGGTACTTGTGAGCCAGCCCGTGGCCGCAGCCCGGGCAGTAGTGCGTGGTCTGGCCCTTGAGCCCCTCGCCGTGCGCGTGGCGCTCGAAGCGGTTGTAGAACACGCTATCCATTGGTCTCCTCCTCAAGCGCGACGACAAGGTCGACGATCTCCTGCTGCCCCGGCAGCACGCCGCCGTAGTGCTGTATCCGGTGTATGGGCGGGAGCTGGACTCGGCCCGAGTGGCTCAGCGCCAGCCGCAGCTCGTCCTCCAGCTGTCCGCTGCCTGCCTCGGCCACGACTATGCCGCGCGCGTCGTCCAGCAGCGGGAGCAGCGAGTCGACCGGGAACGGCCACAGCGTGATCGGCCGGAACAGGCCGGCCTTGATGCCCATGTCGCGCAGCTGCTGCACCGCGCCCTTGGCCATCCGCGCGGGCGTGTTCGTGGACATGACCAGCCAGTCGGCGTCGTCGCAGTAGAAGAGATCGGCCATCTGCTCGTTCTCGGTCATCTGCCGGTACTTCTCGTTGAGGTGCTTGTTGTGCTCCTCGAGATCGGCCTCTGCCAGGAAGATCGAGCAGATGAGGTTGCGGCGGTGGTCTTCGTCGCCGTACACGGCCCACTTGGGCAGGCCTGGCTTCACCATGTTCGCCGGCAGATCGACCCGGCCCGTCATCTGACCCAGATAGCCGTCGCCGGCGATGATCACCGGGTTGCGGTACTTGAAGGCCAGCTCGAACGCCTTCATCGTCAAGTCGAGCATCTCCTGCGGCGTCGACGGCGCCAGGACGATGGCGTGCGTGTTGCCGTGCCCGAGCCCGCGGCACACGAGCTTGACGTCGCCCTGCTCGGGGCCGATGTTACCAAGCCCCGGTCCGCCTCGCATGATGTTGACGAAGACGCCCGGCAGCTCCGACCCGATCATGTAGGAGATGCCCTCGAGCATCAGGCTGAAGCCCGGCGACGACGTGAACGTCATCGACGGCAAGCCGGCACCGCCAGTGCCATACATCATGTTGACGGTGGCGACCTCGCTCACTGCCTGGATGAACACGCCATCGAGCTCGGGCAGCAGCTTGGCCATCAGCTCCGCGCCCTCGGTCGACGGCGTGATCGGATAGCCGAAGAAGTGCCGGCACCCGGCCAGCAGCGCGCCGACCGTCGAGGCGTGCGTGCCCTTCAGGACCATCGGCTCCATCTCGGGCAGCGGCACCAGCGTCGGCGCGATCGCGGTCGGCTCGGCGGCCGTCGTCACGCGCTCGCCGAACAACGTGGTTGGGTCCTGCAGCTCGTAGTCTACCTCTTCGCCGGGCTCGACCATGAGGCCGTGCGGCTCGGGGCAGGCGGTGATGCACAGCCCGCAGCCGTTGCACAGCTCGAGGTCGATGACGACCGGGGCGAACCCGGTCGCCGGCTCGATGTGCGTGCCCTCGCTGATCGCGCCTTGCGGGCAGGCCTCGATGCACCGCCCGCAGGCCTTGCACAGCTGCGGGAAGAAGAACGGCATTGGTTTGGTCTTGGTCTCGGCGTTAGCCATTGCGTCCCCTCTCGGAAGTTGTCTACCTTCTCGGGCGTGGCCCCTTGCCGGCGCGGCAGCCTGCCGCGGTGGTCACGTCATGTCGTCGTGCGTATTGCTGTCACGCGGCGCCCCTGTCGGTCCGCTGCCGCTCGTGAGCGGCCGCGGGCCCGGCCGTGCCGCGCATCATCAGTTTGCCCGGAGCACTCCTTGCCTGGTCACGATGCGGGCGGCCCCTGCGCCCTGCTGCGCTGGTAAGGGCAGTTGCCGTTCACCCGGACCAGCGAGCACCCTGCGTCGCCGTATGCGGCGCAGCGGAGACAGAAGCCTGACCCGGAGTCCTCCGATTGGAACAGGCGCACCGAGAACCGCTCGAGGAGGCTCGACAGCTGGTCGAGCTCGTCGCTGTCGAAGCTCCGCAACACGGGCTCGAGGCGGGTCGCCTTCAGCTTCTCGTAGTCGTTGACCAGCCTCACGCCTTCGTCGCTGGCCGACAGCAGCGTGACCCGCCGATCGCCGCGGGCGGTGCGCCGGGTGACCAGCCCGAGCCCCTCCAGCTTGTCGATGTTCTTGCTGACGGCCGGCGAGCTCACGCCGAGGAACTCGGCCACCTCGCCGACCTGGTGGCGCCCGCGAAGGCTGATGAGCTTCAGGAGGTGGAACTGCGGCACGGTCAGCGAGTAGGGGCTGACCTCGTTGAGGTACTTGGTCTCGAGGATCTCCTGAACCGCCGAGCTGAAGATGTGGCCGTAGTGCAGCAGCCGGCGCAGTTGCTCGGCGTCCCGTGCCCCGCCGTTCTCCGACCCGTTTCGAGGGCCGCTAGCGGACATGTCGCGCGCCATAATCCGTAACCCTGTTATCTAATAACCGCATTATACGTCGCACCCCAATGCGGTCAAATGACCGCGATCACGTCGCCAGAGTGAGCAGTGCTCGCCCGATCCGCGGCCGCCTGGTATACTCCGCCGCCGCGCTCGACCGGGCCCGCCGGTAGGTGGGCCGCGAGCTCTGCTCCCGCGTCCCACGTCCCGAGAGGATACTTCGGTGCCCACAGGATCGCTTCTCGTCGGCTTCCTCCTAGCGCTCGTGCCGATGCTGCTCATATTGATCGGCATCGCCTTCTTCAAGCAGAGCGGCCTGCGCATGGCGTTCGTCGGCTGGATCTCGGCAGCGATCATCGCCGTGGCCTACTTCGGCACGCCGATCGACGTGACGCTGGTGGGCTCCGTCGTCGGCTTCCTGAAGGGCTTAGGCATCTCGGTCGCCGTCGTGGTGACGATGTTCATGATCTTCTTGATGGGCGCGGTCGGTGCGCTGGGCGTTATCTCGGACCGCATCAAGAGCCTGGTGACGGGAGCGGAGACCCAGGCGCTCTACATCGGCATCGCGTTCGGCTCGTTCCTGACCTCTCTCGGTGTCGTGACGCCGGCCCTCTTCCCGCCGCTGCTCGTGGTGATGGGCTTCACTCCGTTCGCCGCGGTGGCCATCGCCGTCCTGGGGTACAACGCGACCACTTCGTTCGCGCTGCTGTCCATCCCGATCACGCTTCCCGCGGACCAGTTCGGCATCAGCAGCAGCCTCCTGGCTTACAAGATCTCCATCTATCTCCCGGTTATCTCGGTCGGGCTGTCGTTCGCCATCCTGTGGATGCTAGGTGGCGTCAAGTCGATGAAGAAGGGCGCCGTGCCGGCAGTCATCGTGGGGCTCGCGATCGCGCTCGCCTGCCTCGGCCTCACGGGAGTCAACGAGATGGCCGGCCACGTGATAGTGCCGGTCGCCGTGGTCGGTGTGTTCGCCGGCCTGATCGGTATGCTAGCGTTGCAGATCTACGAGCGTCTCCAGCCGCCGACCGCGGCGGACGTCGCCGGCAAGCTCGAGGCAGCGGGCGCGGATGGCGGGGCCAAGTCCGGTGACGAGAGCGGCGCGGACGACCAGATGTCGTTCGCCCGCGCCGCATCGCCGTGGATCATCCTGACGGTCGTTGCGATCGTCATGAACATCCCGTCGTTGAGAGCGTGGCTGTCCGACCTGCCCGGCGAGCTGGAGGTGCTGCGCTTCTACGAGAACGGCATCGGCGTCGTCGACCTGAACGTGCTGTCGCAGACCTACACCGCTATTCTCGTCGCGGTGATCCTGTCGCTGCCGTTCCTGCGTCCCACGCGCGAGCAGCTCGCCAGCGCGACGCGGACGTGGGCCAACCGGTCGTGGAGCCCGTTCCTGGCCTACTCGATCTACTTCTGCATCGCGTACGTCTACTTGTACTCCGGGCGGCACGAGGTCGACGGGGCGCTGGTCGAGACGGCCGACTTCGCCACGAGCAACATGAACGTGGTCATCGGCAGCGTGCTGGCGCAGTTCTTCGGGTCGCTCTACGTGTACGTCGCGGCATGGCTGGGCATGTTCGGCGCCGTCGTTGGGGGCTCGGAGACGAGCTCCAACGTGCTGTTCTATCCGATCCAGGAGTCGGCGTCGAAGGCGATCGGGTTGACCACCGGTCAGTTCATGACGGTCTTCGGTGCCCATGCCGTCGCAGGCGGCGTCGCGAGCGCGATCACGCCGGCCAAGCTGAACAACGCCGTGTCGGCCATCGCCGCCGGGTCCGACGTCGAGGCGGCCGTCATGCGCAAGCACCTCGTGATCACGGTGCTGCTCACGCTGGCCACCGGACTGCTTACCGGCCTGTTCGTCCTGCTGAACATCTAGCCTCTCGGGGCAGGCTCGGAGCCGACGGCGCGAGACCGACGGCGCGAGACTCACCGCGACTCGAGGTTCATTGCCGGCTCACGGCCGGTACAGATACGATCCGACAACCGAGCGACAGCATCTTCCGTTAGGAGCAAGCAGCAATGGCCGAAACCAAGGTCGCCACCACGATGTTCGAGCCCGAGCTCGAGACGATGCCCTCGTCCGACCTGCGCGCCCTGCAATCCGAGCGCCTGGTGGCGATGGTGCGGTACGCGTACGACAACGTGCCGTTGTATCGCCGGCGCTTCGAGGAGGCCGGCTTGACGCCGGACGACATCAAGGGCCTGGACGACCTGCCCAAGATCCCGTTCACCGTCAAGGACGACCTCCGCGACCACTACCCCTACGGCATCCTGGCCGTGCCGCGGGAGGAGGTAGTGCGCTTCCACGCCTCGTCGGGCACCACGGGCAAGCCGACCGTCGTGAGCTACACGGCCCGCGACCTCGATACTTGGAGCCGGATGATGGCCCGGACGTACGCGTCGGCCGGGACGACCAAGGCCGACCTCGTCCAGAACATCTACGGCTACGGCCTGTTCACGGGCGGTCTCGGCTTCCACTACGGCGCCGAGCGGCTCGGGGCCACGGTCCTGCCGACGAGCACGGGCAACACCAAGAAGCAGCTCATGCTGATGCGCGACCTGCAGTCGACGGTCGTGGCGTGCACGCCGTCCTACGCGGTGTTCCTGGCCGAGGCGGCGGTCGAGGAGGGGTACGATCCGCGGAATGACTTCGCCCTGCGCATCGGCACCTTCGGCGCCGAGCCGTGGTCGGAGGAGGCCCGCCAGAAGCTCGAGGCGGTGTTCGGGATCCGCGCGTACGACTGCTACGGCATGTCGGAGCTCTACGGCCCCGGCGTGGCAGTCGAGTGCTCGGAGCAGAACGGCTTGCACATCTGGAGCGACGAGTTCCTGGCCGAGACCATCGACCCGGAGACGCAGGAGCCGCTGCCGCCCGGCGAGCTGGGCGAGATGGTCTTCACCATGCTCACCCGCGAGGCGATGCCACTGCTGCGCTACCGCACGCGCGACCTGGCGCGGATCGTATGGGACGAGTGCCCGTGCGGCCGCACTCACCCGCGCATAATGCGCATCTCCGGGCGCGACGACGACATGCTGATCGTGGGCGGCGTCAACGTCTTCCCCAGCCAGATCGAGGAAGTGCTGATGAGCGTGCCCGAGCTCGGCGACCAGTACGAGATCATCGTCGATCGCGATCTCCTGGACAAGCTGAGCGTCAGGGTCGAGGTAGCGCCGGGCCAGGACTGGACGAGCGCGCCGCTGGCCGGCAAGGTGGCCGAGAACCTGACTGCCGTGCTCAGCATCCGCGCGCTCGTCGAGCTGCTCGAGCCGGGGACGATCGAGCGCAGCCTGGGCAAGGCCAGGCGCGTCATCGACCTGCGCACGAGCTAGGAGGGCCGGCGCCGACCTCGCTCTCAGCTGCACGAGAAGGACGACCTGCAGAGGGCACCCCGGGGACCCCCCGGGGTGCCCGATGTCTTGGTGCCGCCGGGGCCTTGCATCGGCCACACCGGGGCGCTAGTCTCAGCGATCCGAGTGGTCGGCCGAGTCCCGAGCTACCCGTGAGCGGAGGTCACATGTCCAGCCCCGAGCAACGCCCGCCTGTCAAGCTGCAGCACGTCGAGCTCAGCCACGAGGACGTGCTGCGCGACTATCGGGAAGCCGCGCGGAGCCGCCAGGCGAGCCTGATCGGCCGCCGCGAGGTCATGAGCGGCAAGGCCAAGTTCGGGATCTTCGGCGACGGCAAGGAGGTCGCGCAGCTCGCGTGGGCGCGGGCCGCGCGGCCCGGCGACTTCAGGTCCGGCTACTACCGCGACCAGACGCTGATGTTCGCGCTGTACGAGGCCCAGATTCGCGAGTTCTTCGCGCAGCTCTATGCACACGCCGACGTCGAGCACGAGCCGATGTCGGCGGGCCGGTCCATGAACTCCCACTTCGCCACCCGCATGCTGGACAGCGATGGGAAGTGGACCGACTTGACGCTGACGCACAACTCGGCGTCGGACATCTCGCCCACGGGCTCGCAGCTGCCGCGGCTGGTCGGGCTGGCGTACGCCTCGCGGCTGTATCGCGAGCTGGACGAGCTGCGGGGCCTCGAGGGGTTCTCGGACGGCGGCGACGAGGTTGCGTGGGGCACCGTCGGCAACGCCACGTGCGCGGAAGGAATGGTCTGGGAGTCCATCAACGCCATCGGCGTCCTCAAGGCGCCGGCTGTCATCTCGATCTGGGACGACGGCTACGGCATCTCGGTGCCGAACGAGTACCAGGTGACCAAGTCCGACCTGTCCGTCCTGCTGTCCGGATTCGCTCGCGAGCCCGGCCTTGCGGACGGCTACGATCTCCACACCGTCAAGGGCTGGGACTACCCGGCGCTCGTCGAAGTCTACCAGCTGGCTGGCGACACGGCCCGGCGCGAGCACGTGCCTCAGATCGTGCACGTCACGGAACTGACCCAGCCGCAAGGTCACTCGACCTCCGGCAGCCACGAGCGCTACAAGTCGAAGGAGCGCCTGGCATGGGAGCGCGAGTTCGACTGCATCTACAAGATGCGGCAGTGGATCTTGAACCAGGGCATCGCGTCGGCGGAGGAGCTGGATCGCATAGACGACGACGCTCGCCAGGAGGTCGAGGCGATCCGTGAGGAGGCCTGGGAGGCGTTCCAATCGCCTATCCGCCAGGAGCGGAACGAGGTCGTCGAGATGCTGGACGAGATCCTCGCGACGGCTGAGGGCTCCTCGACCGGCAGCACATGGGACGCCGCGGCGGTGACGGCGATGCGTGACGAGCTGGCGGCGATGGCCACGCCGCTGCGCCGCGACGTGATGGTGGCCGCTCACGACACGCTGTTCGCCCTGCGCCACGCCGACATCCCGGCCAAGGAGGGACTGGTCGACTGGCGGCGCGTGCAGGAGGGGGTCAACCTCGATCGCTACGGCTCGCACCTCTATAGCCAGTCCGACGAGGCGGCGGCGCTGGTGCCCGCCGTCGAGCCCGCGTACGGCGATGATCCGCCGATGGCCACCGGCTTCGAGGTGCTCAACGCGTGCTTCGACGCGATGCTCGAGCGTGATCCGCGGTTCATCGCCTTCGGCGAGGACGTGGGCCGGCTAGGAGATGTCAACCAGGCGTTCCGCGGCTTGCAGGAGAAGCACGGGGAGCTGCGGGTCTCGGACACGGGGATCCGCGAGTGCACGATCGTCGGACAGGCGATAGGGATGGCGATGCGGGGCCTGCGGCCGCTGGCGGAGATCCAGTACCTGGACTACCTGCTGTACGCGCTGCAGCTGCTGTCCGACGACCTGGCGACGTTGCACTGGCGGACCAAGGGCGGCCAGAAGGCGCCCGTGATCGTCCGGACCAGGGGCCATCGGCTCGAGGGCACATGGCACGCAGGCTCGCCCATGGCCGGCATCATCAACCTGGTACGCGGGATGCACGTGCTCGTGCCGCGCGACATGACGCGGGCGGCGGGCTTCTACAACACGCTGCTGCAATCAGACGAGCCGGGGCTCGTAGTGGAGGTTCTCAACGGCTACCGGCTGCGCGAGCCGATGCCGTCGAACATCGGCTCGCTGACCGTCCCGGTCGGGGTGCCCGAGGTTCTCCTCCCCGGCCGCGACGTCACGGTCGTCACCTACGGCGCGTGCTGCCGCGTGGCTCTCGCCGCGGCGGACACGCTGGGCGAGGCCGGCATCGACGTGGAGGTCATCGACGTCCAGTCGCTGCTGCCCTTCGACCGCGACGGCGCCATCGTTCGGTCCCTCGAGCGCACCGGGCGTATCGTGTTCCTCGACGAGGACGTCCCCGGTGGCACGACGGCGTTCATGATGCGCGAGGTGATCGAGCGCCAGGGCGGCTACCGCTGGCTGGACTCGGAGCCGCGAACGCTGTCCGCCAAGGCGCACCGCACGGCGTACGGCACCGACGGCGACTACTGGTCGAAGCCGAACGCCGAGCACGTCGTGCTGACGGTGTACGAGCTGATGCACGAGGTCGATCCGCGGCGCTTCCCCGCGTACGTCGACTAGGCGGCCGGTGACTTCAGACTAGGCGGCCGGGAACTTCGGACTAGGCGACCGGGGAATCCGGACTAGGCGGCCGCGGCGGGCGGGCCGCCGGCCGTTGTCGGTGGCGGTCGCACCGGTGACTGGCTGAGCTCGCCCCGAGACTTGCCGCTACGCGGGGCTGGGCTCGGGCAGGACCTCGGCGGCCTGGCGCGCGGCGCGGATGTTCTCGTCCGGTGCGGTGACCAGCGTGACGCAACCGGTGCCGAGTATGAGGCGCCGGCCGCCGTCGGTGTGCTGCACCGCCCATCGCGCCTCGGCCTCGATGTCCTCCGGAGTGCCTGAGGCCAGCGACTGGCGTCGGATGCCGCCGAGCACCGCACCGTCGGCGAAGCGCTCCCAGCCCTCGTGCAGCGACGGCGGCGTCTCGCGATCCTCCCAGTTGACGATGTCGACCTCGTACTTCGGCACGAAGTGGAACATCGGGGTCGGCCCGCACATGTGGAGCACGAGGATGTCGGCGGTGTCCCGAACGGCGTCCAGCACCGGCAGGTCGTACTCGAGCCCGTACTGCCGGTACTCGAGCTCCGACATCAGGTCGTGGCGCGCGAACTGGGTAGCGAAGAAGATCCCGTCTGCGCCGGCCGCCAGCGCGTCCTGAGCGAACCGCGCCGCGGTGTCGGCGATGATCTCGAGACCCTGCTCGACCTGCCGCGAGTTGTCGCGGGCGTGCTCGACGATGTCGGGCCCGTACAGCTGCTTGGCGATCGTGAACGGGCTGAACACGGTCTGCACGACGTGCACGTCGTCGCCGACGGCTGCTCGCACCCGGCGGAGCGCCTCCAGCTCACGGGCATGCACGGAGTTGGTGGAGTCCAACGCCGGCAGGTCGCGCCAGTCCGAGGCGCCGGCGACGGGTCGCGCTTCGTAGCGCCGAGTCCCGTGCTCGTTCTCGTCGTCGACCAGCTCGGCCCCCCAGGCCTCGGCGGGGTAGCCCGACGCCGGCGTGACCTTCACCAGGTCGAAGCCGTAGCGGCGCTGGAAGCCGGCTACCGCCGCGGCCAAGCCCTCGGACGAGACGTCTACGCCGGGGAAGTGCTTCCACAGCGCCACGGGCACCCGGTCGGTGGGCTCCCCGGCGATCGCGGCGCGTATCCTCTGACGCGGTGTCATCGGTGTGGTCATGTGCAGTCGGCCTCCTGATGTGCATCGGTCGAGACCAACTATGCCACGCCGTGGCGCTTCCGACGATTCTGACAGCCTAGCGCAGCAGCAATGGCAGGTTGGCGGCAGGTTTGGCTGTCGGACTAGGCGCCGGGGTGCGCGTGCGGATGTCGGTGGCGTTTGGCGACGCCGTAGGCTCCGCGGGCGCTGGCTCCGTGGTCCCCCTTCCTGCAGTCGCAGGCGATGCAGGTCTCGGCGATGCGGTGGCGGTGGCGGCCGTGGTCGAGGTTGCCGTCGGAGGCGTCGGCGAGGCGACGGGCGCGATGATCAACGCGGCGTCCACCGCCATCACGACGGAGCCGCGGGTCCATGCCGCCTCGTGCTCGGCGAGGTGCGTCGCCGGGTTCTGACCGCTGAACGCGGCGGCGTCGCCGGACGTCTCAGGGGTGAAGTAGCCGAGCAGCGCCAGGCGCCCGCCGGGCAGGCCGGGCACGGAGTACAGCTCGTACGCGTCGTGGGCCACGACTGCCGCGTCGTCGTGAGCGCGCGGATCCTCGCGGCAGCTGTGCACCGACGGATCGTCGGGGGCGAACCGTCCCTGCCCGCCGTACGCCGCTTGATCGGCCAGGGGATCGGCCAGGGCAATCATGTCGCCTACGCCAGCCAGGGCCGCGTAGTGCCCGCCGATCCGCCGCCATGCGCCGGCCTGGTGCTCCCACACGCCGAGCAGGAGAACGGCCGTGCCGCCGTGCTCGGCCGCTTGGGCGAGCTGGGGCATGCCGGGTGCAAGGACCGGCTCCATGGCATACGCCGATGACAGCCCGCGGTCGCCTACGTACCGCGACGCGCCGGCCACGAGCCGCTCCCAGCTGGTGCCCCGGGCCCCAGCGCCGTCCGAAGCGCCGTCGGCACCGCTTCTGGTGCCGAGCCTCACGGCCAGGTCGTCCACGAGCGGCGCTATGTTGCCGGCCTCGTGGTCGTCGCGGGGCGGACCGAAGCGCGGGTAAGCCGTCACGAGCGGATGCCCGTCTGAGACCAGTGGCGGCCCTTGCCGCTTGGGCTCCGCGACCGAGTCGAGCCACCACAGGGCGTCCGCGAGCGCCACGGGACCGGCATGGGTCCACTGGCCCGGCAGCCCGCCGACCCCGGGAGCGCTCCACTCCGACCGGCACTGCGAGAAGTCGGGCACGCCGGAGGGGGCGTAGTCCGGCAGGTCGCCGGCGAGCCACGCCTGGCCTCCCGCGAGCCGCGCTTGGTCGCCGGCGAGCCACGCCTGGCCTCCCGCGAGCCGCGTCTGGCCGCCCGCGAGACGCGTCTGGCGCCCGCCTGTGAGCGCGAGCGGCAACAACGCCCGCCGCGCCGTGGACGACGTCGGCCACGGCTCGACCGACGCCTCTGGAGTGGCCGAGGCGGCGGACGCGGTGCCCGTCGCCGGGTCAGGTGGCCCGCCGGTCGCGGCGGGCGTGGCGTCGTCCGTCGCGGGTGGCTGAGGCGTGCCGTGCGTGGGCGCTGGCTGTGCCTCGGTCGGCGACGGGTTCGGCGCAGACGTCGCAGACGTCGCCGACGCCGTCGGCGACGCGGGCGTCGATGGCTCCGGAGTGCCTGGCGTGGGCTGCGGCGTGGTCGGCGTGCCGGTCGAGGGCACGCTGGTCGGCGACGCGGTGGTCGCCTCCGTTGCCGAAGGCGAAGCCTCGACGGTAGCCGTGCCGGCGGAGGTCGAGGTGACGCTCGGCGCGGTCCCGCTGGTGGGCTCGGGCGTCTCCGAGCCGGGCGGCGCCGACGTCCCGGCAGTCGCGCTGGCGGTCGGCTGGACCGTCGCGACGCCGCTCGCCACGAACGAGAGCAGCAGGGCCGCGTCCAGGTGCACCTCCAGGCTCGCGTCGGTTATCCAGGGCAGATCGGGGTCGGCTGGATGCCGCCGGTTGAGCCCGGCGAAGTTGCCGACGAACGCCTCCTCGTAGGCCGCGTCGCCGAGGTAGCCGTCGAGCTTCAGGACGGGACCGGGACGAAGTGACGGCGACACGCTCCATGCATCGTGCGAGACACGCGCCGCGTCGTTGTGCGCCGTGACGTCCCACTCGGGGGCGGCGACGTCGCGGAAGGGGTCGGCGAGCTTGACCTGCGCAGTGTCCCCGCTCACGGCCGCCAGCACCGCGTAGTGGCCACCCACCCGTTGCCAGCCTACCGCGGCGTGGTGCTGCCAAATGCCTAGCAGGAGCACGCCGACGCGCCCGGCGCCCACCGCCTCTTGCAGCTGGTCGAGGTTCGGCAGGTCTGTGACGTGGGACACGAGCTCGTAGCCATCGACGTCCGATGCCATGTCGCGCGCCGCGGCGGCCAGATCCTCGAAGCAGGTTCCCTGCGCCAGCATGCGCAGCGGGCCGTCGGTCTCGGCGACGGCGGTGATGGCGCCCACCAGCGGCCGCACGTTTCTCGGGTCGTGATCGTCCCACGAGCCGTAGGACTCCACCAGAGCCGCGCCGTCGGAAACGGTCGGCGGCGGCTCGGTGCCCGGCTCAAGGCGCGAGTCCAGCCACCAGACCGCGTCGGCCAACGCCACCGGGCCGTCGCGGGTCCAGCTGTCGCTGGTCGGCGAGTCGGACTGCCATCCCGCTTGCCGCTGGTCGAAGTCCGGGGGGCCGGCGGGGGCGTAGTCGACGGCCGCGGCCAGGGACAGCCAGCCGTCGTCGGACTGAGGCGCGGCCGCCACGTGGCGGACGCCGCCACCGGCTGGTCCGACGGTAGCCGCCGGCCCGCTCGCGAGCAGGGCCGTCGCGAGAGCTGCTACCAGCACTGGTACCGCTTTCCGGACCGAAGACGCCTCTGGGCCGCGGGACGATCCCGAGCCGCGGGACCGAGGGGCTCGACCTGTTGTCGTCATCGACGTTTGCTCCTTGTGCGCCGGCAGCAACGGCACCGATGGCGCCCGGGGGGCTGTTTGACGCTGCAGTGCGCCAAACCTAGACTACGCCGGCGTCGAGCGATCTGTGCAACGGCGCCTGTCCGACAGCCGTTACGCGCATCGGCCGAGCCGCCGCCGCAACGGTCACTCCGCCGCGGCCCTGACGCCGCCTGCCGATCGGGATCGCCGCCCATGACCGAGGCCGAATCACGCGCCGCGCCCGGCACCCCGTCCGCGGCACCAGACGACGCCCCCGCCGACAAGCTCCGCTCGGGCTTCGTGGCCGTGGTGGGCCGGCCCAACGTCGGCAAGAGCACGCTCGTCAACGCTTACGCCGGGGAGAAGGTCGCCATCGTTTCGCCGCGACCGCAGACGACCAGGCGCAGGATACTCGGCATCCGCACTACCGAGGCCGAGCAGGCCATCTTCGTGGACACGCCGGGAGTGCACAAGCCGCGGACGGACCTCGGCAAGTACATGGTGGGGGTCGCCCGGCGCGCAGTGCCGGACGCCGACGTGGTCGTGTGGGTCGTCGACGTGTCTCGCCCCCCCGGGGACGCTGACAGGGCCATAGCCGGCTGGATACGCCAGGCGGGGCGCCCGACGGTCATCGCGATGAACAAGTCCGACCTGCTGGCGCCCGAGAACATCGCGGCGCACACGGCGGCGTTCACGGCGTTGGCGCCCGGGGCGGATTGGGCCCTGACGATCGCGACCGAGGATCACAACCTCGACCTGCTGTGGGACCTCATCAGGTCGAGCCTGCCTGAGGGCCCGATGTTCTACCCGCCGGAGCAGGTCACCGACCAGACCGATCGGATGCTCGTCTCCGAGCTGGTGCGCGAGGCGGCGCTGCGGTTTCTCGAGCAGGAGGTGCCGCACGGGGTCGAGACGCTCATTGAGGAGTGGGAGACGCGCGAAGATGGCGTGCTGCAGATCGGCGCGACTCTCATCGTGGAGCGCGAGTCCCACAAGGGCATCGTCATCGGCAAGGGCGGGGCGATGATCAAGCAGATCGGGCGGTCGGCGCGCGCCGAGATCGAGCGCCTATTGGAGCGGCACGTCTACCTCGACCTTCGCGTGAAGGCTCGTCCGGGCTGGCGCAAGCGCGGCGCGGACGTCCGGCGCTTCGGCTACGACTAGGTGGGGCGAGACACGCGCGCGCCGGCGGGAGGCGTCACGTCGGAGACCAGGCCGCCCAGGGGATCCGAGTGGAGCCTGATGACAGCCGCGCCCTCCGCTAGCGGCCCTGCTCGGCCCGCTCCGCCGGCGGCCGTCGGCCGCGCGCCGCGCGCGACCAGGGCGTAGAGCCGTCCGGCGCCGGCGAAATACACGTTGGCGGCGACAATGCCGGATGCCCCTGCTGGAGCACCGGCCTCCGAGGACGCCGCGCCGCCAGTGTCGTCCGCTCCGGCGGTGATTAGGTCCAACCACGCCTGGAGCAGCGCCTCGTCGGTCGGCGCCGACAGCGACACGGTGTGACGAGCGATGTCGCCCGTTGACGGCGTCGCGGTGCTGCCGCACGGGCGCGGTCCGGATGGCGCCGCGCCGAGGAGGGCGTCAGCCGCGCTCTGACACAAGTCGGCCAGGTCGAGGCCGCGCAGGCGCACGACCGCCGGGTCTCCACCACCGCCCTCGTCTACCGACTCCCAGCGGGGACGCGCCTCGGCGCGCAGGCTGCGGCGGGCAAGACGTACATCCTCGCGCATCTGATCAACGAGCGCATCTATGGAGTCGAAGCGCTCCTCTGGCCGCTGCCGGTAGAGGAAGTCCACGGTCATGTCGGTACCGTAGAGGTCACCCTCGAAGTCCAACAGATGCACCTCGACGAGCCGTGCTCCGTTGTCGAAGGTCGGCCGGACACCCACGCTGGCCACCCCGTCGGCTCTCGACCGCGGCGCCCGCGGGTGCTCCCGCCACTGGGCGCGAACGGTGTAGATCCCGTCCGCAGGGAGTACGAAGTCGGCCGTCAGGTCGAGGTTGGCCGTCGGGAAGCCTAGCTCGCGACCGCGAGCCGCGCCGTGGATGACCGTGCCGACGACGCGCGGCGGGCACCTTAGCAGCGTCCGCGCCAGCCCGATGTCGCCGTCCGCGATCAGGCTGCGCAGCCGCCGGCTCGAGATCCACTCGCCGACCGCCTGAATCGGCGTGACGGTGGCCAGCTCGAAGCCGCGGTCGGCGGCCAGCGCCGTCAGCCGTGACAAGTCGCCGCTGCGACCGCGGCCGAACGCGAAGTCCGGGCCGACAACGAGCCCGGCGATGTCGAAGCGGTCCTCCAGGCGGTCTATGAACACGTCGGGCGCCAGGGCGGCGATGTCCGTGGTGAACCGCAGCGGCTCGACGATCTCGACGCCGAAGGCGCGCAGCCGGGCGCACCTGTCATCGACGGTCGTGAGTCGAGGCACCCGGGCCGAGGTCAACACGGCCACGGGGTCCGGGTGCAGAACTATCGCCGCGCTGAGCGCGCCGGCCTCGTCGGCCCGCTCCTCCACGTGCGCGACCAGGTGGCGGTGCCCCGCGTGCACGCCGTCGAGCTTCCCTACCGTCAAGACGACGCGCGGGCGCGTGGTCGGCCCGGCCGCCGGCGTCACGATGCGCGTGCTCGCCCGGGCGCGGGGAACACGCGGTCCGGTTGCCACCGGCACGTCACGTTGTCCCACCTCAGCAGCCCGATGAAGTGTCCGTCGCGGTTGTAGGCGCGCACGGGCTCGCGCTCGGCCTCGTGATCGTGCACCGCGCCGCCGGCGGGAGCCGGCGGCGCGGCGTCGGTCTGCTGGCCCTGGCGGATCGCAGCCTCGGCGTCGTCCGAGACGATCACGGCGCGGTAGTCGAGCAGCGCCGTGTCGAGAGGGTACATGAGGCGCGGCCACCAGCCGTCAGCGAACGACTCGAGCACCGTGTCCAGCGGCGTCGCCTCATCGACCGTGAACCGCCCGACCGCGGTCCGTCGCAACGCGGCAAGGTGCGCGCCGACGCCCAGCGCGGCCCCGAGGTCATGGGCGAGCGAACGCACGTACGTGCCCTTCGACACGACCATGGCGAGCTCCACGTCGGGCGGCTCCCAGTGCGTCAGGTCCAGGTCATGCACCGTGACCGACCGCGGCTCGCGCTGCACCTCGATGCCCTTGCGGGCGAGCCGGTACAGGCGCTCGCCGTCGTGCTTCAGCGCCGAGTACATCGGCGGCACCTGGTCGATCTCGCCGCGGAAGCGCTCGAGCGCCGCCGCCGCCGCCGCCCGGGTGATGCCCGTCGGGTCGGTCGTCGCCACGATCTCGCCCTCGGCGTCGTAAGTGGTGGTCTCCACGCCGAGCCGCACGCGCGCGTGGTAAGACTTCCACCCGTCCTGGATCTCGGTGACCACGCGCGTCGCCGAGCCGAGGCAGACCACTAGCACGCCGGTGGCCATGGGGTCGAGCGTGCCGGCGTGCCCGACCCGGCGAGCCTCCGCGGCGCGCCGCACTGCCTGCACGACGTCATGGCTCGTTCGCCCGGCCGGCTTGTCGATGTTGAGGATGCCGCTCTTGGGCGGCTCGCCTCCTGCGTGCCCCTCGGCCCAAGCGGCGACGTCGCCCTCGGGCCGGCGCGCCGGCGTGAGCGGGATCATCGACTCGCTGTCGTCGCACAGCCGCCGCTGCCAGTCGGGCGTCTCGTCGCCGGCCCGCGTGCTCGGCGTCATCGCGCCGCGCCGTCGGCGCCGGCAGCGCCGGAAGCGGCGCCGGAGGCGGTGCCCGAAGCGTCGCCGGAGGCGGTGCCCGAAGCGTCGCCAAACGCGGTGCCCGAAACGTCGCCGGAATCGGCGCCCGGATCGGCGGCCTGCGCGCCGCCCGCGTCGGGAGCGATGCCTGCCTGGCGATCGGCAAGCGGGGCCACGTGCGCTTGCAGCGCGGCCAGCACGCGCTCCCGCGCGGCGTCAAGCGGGCCGTCGATCTTCGCTCCGCTGGCCTGCGGGTGCCCGCCACCGCCAAGCGCCACGGCTGCCGGTATCAGGTCGACGCCGGGCTTCGAGCGGAGCGATATGTCGACGCTGCCATCGGCTCGCTCCCGGAGCAGAGCGAATGCGTCCGGCTCGGCGGCGGTCGCGAGGATGGCCGTGACGCCACGCATCGCTCCGGGCGCTGCACCGAGCTCGCGAAGGTCAGCGCGCGATATCGTTGAGATGGCGAAGGGACCGTGCGTCTCGGTGCGCTCGATTGCGCGCCCGATAAGGCGCAGCGCCGACATGGGCCGGCGGTAGAAGACGTGCTGGTTGATGGCGCCGAGGTCGGCGCCCCACGACATCAGCCGGCGGGCGCACTCCAGCGTCCGCGGCGTGGTGTTGCTGGTGCGGAAGCCCAACGTGTCGGTGACGACTCCGGTGAGCAGGCACGTGGCGGCGTCGCTGCTCGGGGTGACGCCCATGGCGTCGGCCAGCGCGACCACGATCTCGGCCGTCGATGCCGCGCTGGGATCGATGACGTTGACATCGCCGAAACCCGCGTTGGACGCGTGATGATCGACGACGTGCGTGCGCGCGGCCGCCCAGCGCTCGGGGTCGTAGAGCGTCCCCAAGCGCGACTCGTCAGCGGCGTCTAGCGCGGACCAGATGTCCTCGTTGGTGGGGGCCGTCCGCACCATGCGCTTCACGCCGGGTAGGAACGCGGTCTCGGGGGGCGGCGGGTCATCGCACGCAGTGACGACGCGCTTGCCCATGTCGCGGAGGATGGTTCCCAGCCCGAGCGCGCTGCCTATCGCGTCGCCATCGGGATCGACGTGTGTCCCGATCCAGACGCGCCGTGCTTCCAGAAGCTCGGCCGCGGCCCCAGCAATGGCGGCGCTGAGCCCGTCCGCCACCTTAGCTCGCGTCTGGAGTCGTTGATGCGTCGGTTGGGTCTGCTGCGTCGTCCGTCGCGGCTGGGTCGTCTGCCGCGGCTCGCTCCGCGCTCTCCAGCTCGGCGAGGATCGCCAACACCCGCTCGCCGCTCTCGTAAGCCTTGTCCTCGGCGAACACTAGGCGCGGCAGGCGTCGCAGGCCCGAGCCAGCGATCTCGGAGCGCAGCAGGCCCTCCGCCTGACGCAGCGCCGTCAGCGCGTCCTCGATGTTGTCGTCCTCGCTCACCGTGACCACGTAGACCTTGGCGTTCGCCATGTCCTGCGTGGTCTCGACGCGCGTCACGCGAACGGGAGCGAGGCGCGGGTCGTCGAGGCGGTCCGGGACGAGCAGCGAGAGCTCCTCGAGCAGGAGCTCGTTGACGCGCCGCTGCCTTCTCGTGGGCATGGCTAGCGTACCCTCTCCTCGACGAAGAACACCAACGTGTCGCCCTCTTCGAAGTCGTTGAAGTTCGACACGCCGACGCCGCACTCGAAGCCCTCGCGGACCTCGCGGACGTCCTCGGTGAAGCGCTTCAGCGACGACACGGAGCCCGTCGCCAGCTCGGCGCCATCGCGCATCACCCGCACCCGGGCACTGCGGCGGATGATGCCCTGCGTCACCGCGCACCCGGCCACCTTCCCCGCACGGGGGATGGAGAACACGGCGCGCACCTCGGCGTGCCCGATGTCCTGCTCCTCGTAGATCGGCTCGAGCATGCCGGTGAGAGCGTCCGCCACGTCCTCCACCATCTTGTAGATGACGTCGTATTCCCGCACCTCGACGTTTTGCGCCAGCACGGCCCGCCGCGCTGGGCCGTCGGGATGGCTGCGGAAGCCGATCACCACGGCGTCCGACGCCGCCGCTAGATTGATGTCGCGCTCGGTGATGTCCCCGGTGGCGGCGTGCAGTATCGTCACCGTGATCTCGCCGCTGAGCCTCTCGAGCGCGTCGAGCACCGGCTCCAGCGTGCCCTGCACGTCGGTCTTCACGATCAGGTTGAGCGTCTTCGTCTCGCCCGCGGCCGCCTTGGCGAACAGCTCGTCGAGCGTCATCGGCCCGGCCGCGGCCGTCGCCGTCGTGCGCGTGGCGTCCTCCCGCTCGGCAACCAGAGCCTTGGCCGCCTTCTCGTTGGCCACCACCTCGAACCGCGAGCCGGCATCCGGCACGTCGGACAGGCCCATGATCTCGACGGGCGTGGCTGGGCCGGCCACCTTGATGCGCTCGCCGTCCTCGTCGAACATCGCGCGCACGCGGCCGTACTGCGTGCCGATGACGATCGTGTCGCCCCTGTTCAGCGTGCCCGACTGCACGAGCAGCGACGCGATCACCCCGCGCTGCTGATCGATCTCGCCCTCGAGCACGGTGCCGAGCGCCATGCGCTTGGGGTTCGTGAGCGGCGGCGAGTCCTCGGCGACGAGCACGATCGCGTCGAGCAGCTCGTCGAGACCGGCGGACGTGGCGGCAGAGACCGGCACGAAGAACGTGTCGCCGCCCCAGGCGTCGGGTACGACGTCGATCTCCGCCATCTGCTCCATCACCCGCTCGGGGCGCGCGTTGGGCAGGTCGGTCTTGTTGATGGCCACGATTATCGGCACGCCGGCGGCGCGCGCGTGGTCGATGGCCTCGAGGGACTGCGGCATGACGCCGTCGTCGGCGGCGATCACGATCACCGCGATGTCCGTTGCCTGTGCGCCGCGGGCGCGCATCGCCGTGAACGCCTCGTGGCCCGGCGTGTCGATGAAGGTAACCGGCTGACCGGCGTGTGACACCGTGTACGCACCGATGTGCTGCGTGATGCCGCCGGACTCGCCCGCCGCGACGTGCGTGTTGCGGATGGCGTCCAGCAGGCTCGTCTTGCCGTGGTCCACGTGGCCCATCACGGTGACCACCGGCGCTCGCGGCTCGAGGGACTTCTCGTCCTCGCCCACCAGGTACCACGGCACGCCCGGCACGGTCACCTCGGGCGCGGCCGCGGCTTCCGCCTGCTCGGCCACGGCCTGCGCCTCGGCGACGGCCGCCTCGGCCTCGGCCGCGCCCTCCAGGCGCAGCGAGAAGCCCAGGTCCTCGGCGACGATTGCCGCCGTCTCGTAGTCGATGGAGTCCGAGATGCTGGCCATGATGCCGTTGGCGATTAGGGCCTTCAGCAGCTCGACAGGGCTGATCCCCAACCTGTCGGCCAGCTCGCGGACGCCAACGGTGGGCGGAATCTCGACCACCTTCAGCTCGGTCTCGTTGTCAGCCACGCTCAGCGTCCTCTAGCAGGTCGCTGGCGAACGCCGCGATAGCCTCGCGGTCGTCGCTCGTCAGCGTCGTCTTCAGCGCCCGCGAAAGGCGCTCCGTCAAGTCCTTCCTCTCCCAGCATGCCCTGTCGCGGCAAATGTACGCTCCACGACCCGGGCCCTTGCCTGTCGGGTCGACGGCCAGCTCGCCGCTCGGCAGGCGCGCGACGCGCACGAGCTGGCGCTTGTCACGGCTGGCCGAGCAGGCCACGCACGTCCGCTCGGGGACCCGCCGGGCCCTACTCCCCTTCGTCTTCCGGTCCATCGGCCACGGAGTCGACGTCGCCCGCCGCGCCCTCGTCTTGGTCCGTCGCACCTTCGTGTTGGTCCGCCGCACCTTCGTCTTGGTCCGCCGCACCTTCGTCTTGGTGCGCCGCGCCTTCGTCTTGGTCCGCCGAGCCTTCGCCTTGGTCCGCCGCGCCTTCGTCTTGGTCCGCCGCGCCTTCGTCTTCGTCCGACCAATCCGCCTGCTGCGCGACGGCGATCTCCTCGTCGGCTTCGTCATCGGCGACGTGTGCTGCCTCGAGGTCGTGCTCATCGGCGTAGTCGGTGTCGTAGACGTCCGAATCGTCGTCGTCCGCCCCGCCGAGGAAGTCGGCCTCGGTGAAGCCCATGGCGTCGACGAAGTCCTCCTCGCTCCAGCGCCCGACCTCTTCCTCCCACTCCGGACGGCGCCGGGAGCTCTTGCGCGTGGTGCGCGCCACCAGCTCGCCCGTCTTCGGATCGCGCACCAGCCGGCGCTTCTCATGCCCTCGCTGTTGAGGTCGGAGCAGCTCCAGCTCAGCCTCGTCCTCGACTTCACGGGGTTGTCGCTCGCGCCCATGCGCGGCGGGCCTCTCCCCTAGATGAGGTTCGGTCGGCTCGACCTGCGTCGGCCCAACCGGCTCAGCGGTCGCACGGTCCGCGGCGGCTTCCTGGTCCGGCGCGGCGACCGGCGCCTCCACGGCCTGCGTGTCCGGCGGCGGCGCCGCAGCCTCGAGTTCAGGAGCCACGGCGGCCGCGGGCGGCATCACGGTCTCATCCCCGGTCTCGGCGGCTGGTGCGACATGCTCGTCCTCGTCCGCGGTCGCAGCCGGCTCGTACTCGTACTCGTACTCATCGAAGTCGTATTCTTCGTCGGGCTCGGCGGTGGTCGCCTCTTCGGCGGCCTGCTCGGCTGCCGCCGCCTCCGCAGCGAGCGCCTCTTGCTTGGCCTTCTCGGCCAAGCGGGCGGTCTCCTCCGCCCTGAGGGCCTCCATGACGTCGCCCGCCTCGCTCTCGGCGCGAATGTCGATGCGCCACCCGGTGAGCTTGGCGGCCAGCCTGGCGTTCTGCCCTTCGCGCCCGATCGCGAGCGACAGCTGCGTGTCCGGCACGACGACGTTGGCCGTGCGGCGCTCGGCCTCCTCCTCGAGCCACACGTGCACGACCTTGGCCGGTGACAGTGCGTGCGCGATGAACACGCGCGGGTCGGCCGCCCACTCCACGATGTCGATCTTCTCTCCGCCCAGCTCGCGCACCAGCGCCTGGATCCGCACGCCGCGCATGCCGACGCAGGCGCCCACTGGATCAACGCCATCCTGGTGCGCCCAGACGGCGACCTTCGAGCGGCTGCCGGCCTCTCGCGCGATCGCCTTGAGCTCCACCGAGCCCTGGAAGACCTCCGGTATCTCGAGCTCCATCAGGCGCCGCAGCATCTCCCTGTGGGTGCGGCTGACGATGACCTGCGGTCCCTTGGGCGAGCGCTTGACCTCGGCGACGTAGACACGCAGCCGCTGGTTGGGCGTGTAGCGCTCGCCGGGAATCTGGTTGCCCTTCGGCAGGAGCGCCTCGACGCGGTCGAGCGCGACCGTCACCGAGTCGCGACTGGTGGTCTGGATCGTGCCGTACACGATCTCGCCCTCGCGATCGGCGTACGTGGTATACGTCTGCTCGCGCTCGGCCTCGCGAATGCGTTGGAGGATGACCTGCTTGGCGGTCTGTGCCGCGATGCGCCCGAAGTCGTGCGGCGTCACGTCGATCGTGATCACGTCGCCGATCACAGCGTCCGGCTTGCGCTTGCGGGCCTGCTCCACCGTGAGCTCGCTTTCGGGGTCCTCGATGTACTGCTCTTCGACGACCGCGTAGTGCGCAAAGACGCGCGACTCGCCCGTGACCTCGTTCAGGTCGACGGTCACGTTGGTGGCCTCGCCTCCGGGGATCTTGTGATACGCCGAGGCCAACGCGGCCTTCAGCGCGTCAATGATGACTTCGGGAGGCAGGTCGCGAGCGGCGCTGAGGCCGCGGATCGCGGCCATCAGCTCCGAGCGAGAGCCGGTTGCCGTGGTCATTGGGTCCTCTTCCTATCCTTCCGTCCCGTCGCGCGGCCGCCCTACACAAAGAAAAGTGGGGGAAACCCACTTTCGGTGCGGACCGACATGGATGATTGTCGGTCGGATTATAGCACGCGCCGAAGCGCGCCGGCAAGTGTCTTAAGGGTCAGCGACGGCGAGCGCGAGGCGCAAGTGCTGCGCTCCGGCGGTCACCTCCTCCGGTGTGAAGTACCAGTCGACCTCACACGTCACGATCGCCTTGCGCGGCAGGTGCTCCGCGAGGGTTGCGAAGTCCAGCTGGCCCGCGCCGGGCACCAGGTGATCGCGAAGGCCCACGACGTCGTGGCAGTGCGCACCGAGCCAGCGCGAGCCAGTCGCCGCGCTCCACTCGGCGAAGCTCGCCAGACCCAAGTTGTCGATCGCGCCGACGTGCCCTGTGTCGAGCCAGGCGCGCAGCCCGTTGCCGCCGAAGTCGCGCATCAGGCGGCGCATGCCCTCCGGCGTGGGCAGGTCGAGCACGTCGAAACCGGTCTCGAGCCCGATCTCGACTCCGCTGTCGCGCGCATCGTGGAGGACGGCGGCAAGCCCGTCGGCAGCGCGATCGAGGCACGCCGGCTCAGCTTCCTCCCGCAGCGCGGCCAGCTCGCCGAGAACGGTCCGATAGCGATCCGTCGTCCTCATGCCTGCAGCGTACCGACTCAGCAGCTCGAAGCGCAGCCGCTCGCCGCGCCCGTCACCACCGCTCTCGATGCGGCCAAGGTGCACCACCACCGCCGGGGCGCGGAGCCTGCGCGCCGTGGCGAGCGTTCGCCTGAGCTGCGCCACGGCCCGGTCACGCGTCTCGGGGTCGGGCGACGTGAGGCTGGCCGGCTCGCGGGCGGCCGGGCACGGGTGGTGGACGGCCGCCAACCTCACAGCGCGCGGGTCCACCGCGGCTACGGTCTCAGGAGCCAGTATGTGGCTGAGCTCGAACAGCTCGAAGCCCATGCGTCGGCCGGCTTCGAAGAACGGGTCGAGTCGCCGCTGGTCGGCCCAGCGCTGGAAGTACATCGTCGACAGGGCCAGTTCGCGGTCGGCTCCGGCCGGGGCTTGCGTCGGCTCGGGGACGGTCATGGTCCGGGAGCCGGTCCGCGGAGGAGCCAGAGGGAGACCAGTCCGGCAGCGAACGTGTAGGCGGCGAACACGTAGAGCGGAGATCGCCGCACGTATGCCATGAGCCAGCCAATGCACACGTAGCCGACGACGGCGGCAACCACGAAGCCGACTGCCAGCGACAACACCTCGGCGCTCGTCGGCGACTCCGCGGCGAAGCCGAGGAGCTGGTGGGCGCCTGCGCCGACCATGATCGGGGCGGCTAGAAGGAAGCTGAATCGGGCCGCCTGCTCGCGCACCGCCCCGACCGTCAGCCCGGCCGCCATCGTTGCACCGGAGCGCGAGATGCCTGGCGCTATCGCCAGCGCTTGCGCCACCCCGATCGCGGCCGCGGCGCCCCAACCGAGCTCGCTCAGCCGCGCGAGCTCGGACGAGCGCCGCTTGGCGAGGAGCTCGGAGGCTGTGAGGAGCACGCCGGTCACTAGCAGCATCACCGCGGCGAACCGCGCCATTGCCCGCGGGTCGGTGCGGAGCAGCTCGTCGAACGGGTCGGCGAGAAGGGCGCCCGCGATCGCCGCCG
>JBJYWW010000069.1:0-12530 GCA_046259645.1 Anaerolineae bacterium | reverse complement strand
GACAGGGGCAGCCGTAGCGGGTAGCCGACGGCGCCGCGGAAAGTGACGCGCGTCACGTCACCGGTCGTCCGACCCCAGTCGACCATCGGCTCTCCCGAGGCGCCGCCGAACGAGATGACCGTCTGATCGATCGTCGCCAGCGACGCGTCATCCGTGACGCGCAGCCCGATCCACGAGCCCGGTTGCTGGTCGGTGGCCGTCAGCACTACCTGCCTCTCGTCCGTGCCGCGCGTGACGAACTCGCCAGGACCGGTTCGGTCGTCGCCGATACGCAGCTCCGAGCCGGCGCGAAACAGCAGCTCGGCGCCGGGGTCAAGCGTCAGCTTGGGAATCGAGCTGCCGGAGACGATCATCGAGCCCGCGATCTCGAACGGCACGCCCGCGTCGCCCCAAGTCGCGTTGCGCGTGACTCGCGGATCCTCGTCCGACAGAACCAGCACGCGCTGCAAGGCGTTGTCCTTGAAGACCTGCTCCTCGATGTCGAACAGGCTCGACATGAAGCTCGACACCGCCGACGGGATGATCGCCAGCGGATAGCCGGCGGCGTCCTCGAACGACATCAGCAGCGCGGTCGCGTCCGGCGACTGGACCGTCAGCATCGGCTGGCCGCCGCGACCGCCGTACTTGAATATCGTGTTGATGAAGCTGCTCAGCCCGCTGTACGGTCCAAGGGTGATGCCGCCCCAGCTGCCGGGAGTCTCGACCAGACCGGTCAATATCACCGGCTCGCCCTCCGAGCCGTTGGCCACCAGCTCGCCGGGCAGCGACTCGTCGACGCCGGCGACTATCGTGCCGTCCTCGTCGAACGCGATCGTCACGCCGATGTCGAGGATCAGCAGCGGGTCCAGCTCGCCGGCCACCGTGACCTCGTCGCGCACGACGTACGGGGCGCAGAAGTTGTGCCACGACGCTGTCTCGGTCACGTCGATGTCGGCGGTGCCGATCACCTCGATGACGTCTGCGCCGTTCGACGTGATGCTGACCCGATCACACGCCCCGACGGTGACCAGGCCGGGCACCTCGAACGTGGGCCCGATGGCGGACGCGGCGAGCGCCAACGGCGCGTCGAGGGCCTTGCGGAAGACCACATAGTCCATCTGCATCACGGCGCCTTCGGACATGAACATCGGCACGCCGTCCTTGCCGCCCGACTGCAGCCGCGTATACGTCATGACGCCGTCGAGCGCTCCCGGGGCGAACCGGATCTGGCCCCACGACCCCGGCGCGTCGTCGCGCGCGTTGGCCCTGATCCTGATGTTGGCTTGCTCGGTGCCCTGGGACATGAGCTGGGAGCCGTCCTCGATGACCAGGTCCGCGCCGTCGTCCATCAGCACGTCGACGCCCGGGGCCAGGATGAGCCGCGAGTTGCGCACCGTCACGCCGGCCGAGCAGACCAAGTGCGTCGGTCCGGCCGACCACGTCTCGTTGCTGCGCACCTCGCCGCAGTGCTGCACCTCCTGCGCCGCCGCCGGGTGCGCGAGGAGCGCAAGACCGGCAAGTGCGATGGGCACCGCCCAACGGATTGCCTTCAGGTTCATCGTCGACCCCCAAGTGGTAGTGACCCCGGCTCGGACCAGGCCCGACTCAGCGTCTCGATCGCCGCTCGAGGTACGATAGCCGATGTCGCCTTGCGGCGGTAGAGAGATTGCCGGCACTCGGGGCCGGTCGGTATAATGGGCCGCATGTCTTCCACGCGCGTGTCGCAGTTCGCCGCCCGCCTCATCGAGACCTCCTGGCTCGCCGCGGTCATGGCGATCCCACTGTTCTTCAACGTGTGGTCGAACCGTGTCTTCGAGCCCGACAAGATCACGCTTCTCCGCACCCTTGCGCTCGTCGTGGTCGCTTCGGCGGTCGTGTACTTGCTGGAGCGGGGCCTTCCCTCTTGGGAGCAAGTCAAGGAGTGGCTGACGACCCCGCTCGTCGCGCCTGTGTTGGTGCTGTCGGCGGTGTATGTGCTGTCGTCGGCGCTGTCGATAGCTCCGCGGCTGAGCATCTTCGGCTCGTACCAGCGCCTGCAGGGCCTGTACACCTGGCTGGCCTACGTCGTGATGTTCCTCGCGGTGGTCGGCCTGCTTCAGCGCCGCACCCAGCTCGATCGGCTGATCACGGCGCTGATATTGCCCAGCCTGCCGGTGGCGCTCTACGGGATCATCCAGAATCGCGGGCTCGATCCGATGCCCTGGCTCGGCGACGTGACGCACCGCGTCGCCAGTACCATGGGCAACTCGATCTTCGTATCGGCCTACCTCATCATGGTGGTGCCGCTGACGATCACGATGATCACGGGGGCCCTTCGAGATCTAGACGACTTCGGGGACGACTCCGACGCCGACTCCGATCACGGCCCGCACGCTGCCGCGGCGGCGGTCCTGCGGGCCGCGTCGTACATGGTCCTGCTGATCATTCAGGTCGTCGGCATCGTGCTCTCGCAGAGCCGCGGCCCCCTGGTCGGCATCGGCGGGGCGCTCTTCTTCCTGTTCCTGCTTCTCGGGGCCCTTCGAGGCGACGAGCGCTCACGGCGCGTGGGGACGTCGCTGGTGTACTTGCTGGTGGGCGTCGTGCCGGCGCTGTTCCTCGCGTGGTTCAACCTCGCGCCCGACGACAGCTCGCTGGGGCACCTGCGCGACGAGCCGTACGTCGGGCGGATGGGTCGCATCCTCGAGACCGACGCGGGCACGGGCATCGTCCGCGTGCTGATATGGCAAGGCGCCATCGAGCTGATCGAGAGCGACCCCGCGCGGATGATCGTGGGCTACGGCCCCGAGTCGATGCACGTGGCGTACAACCCGTTCTACCCGCCGGACCTGGCCCACCACGAAGCCCGCAACGCGTCGCCGGACCGCTCCCACAACGAGACGCTGGACGCCCTCATCACTACCGGGGTCGTCGGCTTCGCAGCCTACATGGCGCTGTTCACAATGCTGTTCTACTTCGCGCTGCACTGGCTGGGGCTGCTGTCCGGCGCGCGCGCCCGCAACCTGTTCCTGCTGCTCTGGTTCGGCGGCGGGCTCGCGTTCGTGCTGGGCTTCTATCTCTGGTCGGGAGACCTGACGTTCTTCGGCGTGGCCCTGCCGTTCGGCATGGTGTTCGGCCTCGTCAACTTCGTGTTCCTGCGCTCGCTGCTCGGCTGGCCGGTCGAGGACCGTCCGGGCAAGCTGATCATCGCCGGCCTCACGGCCGGGATCCTGGCGCACTTCATCGAGATCCACTTCGGAATCGCTATCGCGGCGACCCGCACGCTGTTCTTCACGATGACGGGTGCCCTGGTGGTGCTGGGGGCGCTGCAGTCGGCGCGGCCGGCGCTGCACGCGTACCTCGCCGAATCGCCGCCGCCACCGGCGCGCAAGGGCAAGCGCAGCCGGAAGCCCGCCAAGCAAGTCTTGGCCGGCGGCTCGCCCGCGGCTTGGACCTCGGCCGCGATGCTGATGCTGGTGGTGCTGGCCACGATGATCTTCGACTTCTTCGTGCGCAGCGGGCTCGACCGGTCGTCCGAGCAGAGCGTTCAGAGCTTCCTCGTTCAGGTGTGGCTCTTCACGCTGACCTGGGCCATCGGGTCGCTGCTGCTGGGCAGCGAGATCCTGATGCGCCCCGCAGGCTCGCTGTCCGGCGTCTGGCGCTACATCGGGCTCACCGTCGTTGGTTTCGCGGCCTACTTGGCGGTGCACGAGATCGTCCTCGGCGGTGATGGGGGCGCCGACAGCAGCTCGGCGCTGTACATGCTCTACTACGCGGTGCTGCTCTCGTTGCTGGTCGCTTGGGCCTACGTGCTCACTAGAGCCTCGCCCGATCCGGGCCACGTGTCGCGGTCGCGCGCGGTGTGGCTCTACCCCGTCGCGGGAATCGTCGCCCTGGTGCTGGCACTGCTGACCAACATCAACGAGGTCCGCGCGGACATCTACTACAAGCAGGCGTGGGCGTACTTCCACAACGGCGCCAGCAGCTTCCTCGCCAAGGGCGACACCGTCAACGCGCAGACCTACTACGACAGCGCGATCGCGAGCTACAACCGCGCCCTGGAGCTCGACAGCCGCGAGGACTACTACCTGCTGTTCAAGGGCAAGGCGCTGCTCGAGCAAGCCGACGCGAACGCCTCCGAGGTCGAGAACGACCTCATGGCCGCCGGCTACACGCTGGGCGACTCCGAGTACGACGTCGCGGACCCGACGCTCGCGGCGGCGGTCAGCCAGCGCGACCGGGAGTTCGAGGACGCGCTGAGCATCTTGTACTCGGCCCGCGACATGGCGCCGACCAACACCGACCACTACGCCAACCTGGGGCGGGCCTTCCAGATCTGGGGCGAGCGCACGTTCGACACCGAGAAAGCCGCCGAGCGGTTCGACGAGTCGCGAAGCTGGTTCGAGCAGGCTATCGCCCAAAGCCCGCACAACGCCGCGCTGTTGACGGAGATGGCAACCACCGAGTTCCTGGCCGGCGACGAGGACGCGGCGATGGAGCTGATAGCCAGGTCCCTGGAGCTCGACGACTCGTACGGTCGCCCGTACCGACTGCGGGCAACCATCAACCGCCAGAACGCGGAGTACGAGGCCGCCGAGGACGACTACAGGGCCTACGTCGAGTCGCGCGACGGCAAGAACGACGCCGTTGGTTGGAGCGGGCTGGCCTACGTGCTCGGCATCCAGGGCAAGACCGAGGACGCCATCGAGGCCAACCGACGGGTGCTGGAGCTTGCGCCCGGCGACCTGCCGACGGTCCGCAACCTCGCCTTGCTGCACCGCGACATCGGCCAGACGACGATTGCCTGCCAGTACATCGCCTCGGGTCTCTCCATCGCCCCGCAGGACTCCGGTCTGGCGCAGCTCGACGTCGAGCTGGGCTGCAACGGCGCCGGCGGCTCCGGGCTTGGCGGCGACGCCGGCAGCTCCGGGCTTGGCGGCGACGCCGGCGGCGCTGCGGATGACTCCGCCACACCCTCATCGGAGGGTGAGCCCGGAGAGCAGGGGCAGGGCGAGCCCCCCGCCGGCGCCGAGGAAGCAGGCTCCTGATCGCGGGCACCGGCTGAGATGACGACGACGCTCCTCATCTTCTCGGCCGCGCTGGCGCTGGCCATAGGCGGCACGCCGTTGGCGCGGCGGCTGGCGTGGCGCGTCGGCGTGACCGACGCCCCGTCCGACCGCAAGGTGCACCAGCAGCCGATGCCCCTGTTGGGCGGCCTCGCGATATACGCGGCCGTGATGGTCGCGATCGTCGCGTTCGGCGAGCGTCAGGAGGTCGCCCAGCTCGCCGGCATCCTCATCGGCGCCACGCTGGTCAGCTTCCTGGGGCTGTGGGACGACCGTCGGCCGCTGCCGCCATCCCTCAGGCTGCTCGCCCAGGTCGGCGCGGCCGCGGTGGCCGTGGCCTCGGGTGTGCAGGTGCTGCTATTCGGCGTGCCCATCGTGGACGCCGCGATCAGCGTCCTCTGGATCGTCACGATCACCAACGCCATCAACTTCATGGACAACATGGACGGCTTAGCGGGCGGGGTGTCCGCCGTGGCGGCCGGCTACTTCCTGCTGCTGGCGGTGGCCAACGACCAACAGCTGGTCGCGCCTCTGGCCGCCGCCGTTCTCGGCGCATGCCTCGGCTTCCTGTACTACAACTTCAACCCGGCCTCGATCTTCATGGGCGACGGCGGAGCGCTCTTCCTGGGCTACGTGCTGGCGTGCATCGGCATCAAGCTCCGCTTCCCTGGCCAGTCCTACTACGTCACGTGGCTCGTCCCGGTGCTGGTGCTCGCGGTGCCGCTGTTCGATCTCGGTCTCGTGCTGATCTCGCGCGGCCGGCGCCGCGTGAACCCGTTCACCACCGCCGGCACCGACCACCTGTCGCACCGGCTGACTCGCCTCGGGCTCTCGCAGCGCGAGGCCGCGCTGGTCATCTACCTCGTGTGTTGCGCCGCCGGCGGCGTGGCGATCTTCGTCAGCATGGCCGACTTGGTCGAGGCCGCCGCGGTGTTCGCAGCCGCCGCCGCGTTCGGCGCCTGGTCTCTCTGGCGGCTCGAGTTCGCCGGGCCCCGCGTCGCTCGGGCGTGAGCGCAGTGGCTCGTGCACCTCGTGACGATCGCGCCATGCTACGCGCCGAGCCATGTGCGACGCGAGTCGTCGGTCGGTGCCGGAGACCGGCGCCGCAGGAGACCCCATGACCACCCAGACACAGGTGCAGGATGACGTGAGCCAAGACGAAGAGCTGCTCGAGCGCATCGAGGATCGCACGGCCCGGGTCGGGGTCGTGGGGCTCGGCTACGTGGGGCTGCCCCTCGCCGTCGCGCTGTGCGACGCCGGCTTCGAGGTCCGCGGCGTGGACGTCGCCCGCGACAAGGTCGCGTCGATCAACGACGGGCGCAGCCCGATCGCCGACATCGAGGACGACGTTCTGGCGGCCGCGGTCGCCAGCGGCCGGCTCACGGCGCATTCGGAGTACGAGCCCCTCGGCGAGTGCGACGTGATCTTCGTCTGCGTGCCGACGCCGTTCGACGCCAACAAGACGCCCGACCTGCGGTTCGTTCACGCCGCCGCAGACGGCGTCGCGGGCCAGCTTCGACCGGGGCAGCTCGTGGTTCTGCAGAGCACCACCTATCCGGGCACCACCGAGGAGGCGGTGCGGCCGCGCCTCGAGCGAGGCGGCCTGGAGGCGGGCAGGGACTTCTTCCTTGCGTTCAGCCCCGAGCGCATCGACCCGGGTGTTCCAGAGCACACGGTGCGCAACACGCCCAAGGTGGTCGGCGGCGTCTCGCCCTGCGACGCCGCGCTGGCCGCGGCGGTGCTGCGCAGCCTCGGCCCGCAGGTGCACGTGGTCTCGACGCCGCGCGCCGCGGAGATGAGCAAGCTGCTCGAGAACACCTTCCGCGCGGTGAACATCGCGCTGGTCAACGAGCTGGCGCTGCTGTGCGAGCGGATGGGCATCGACGTTTGGGAGGTGATCAACGCCGCGTCGACGAAGCCGTTCGGCTTCATGCCGTTCCGGCCGGGCGCGGGAGTCGGGGGGCACTGCATACCGGTCGACCCGCACTACCTGGCGTGGAAGGCGCGCGAGTACGACTTCCCGCCGCGCTTCATCGAGCTCGCCGCCGAGATCAACAGCCGCATGCCGCACCACGTCATGGACCTGGTGACGGATGCGCTCAACGGGTCCGGCAAGACGGTCGGCGGCTCGCGGTCCCTGGTTCTCGGCGTTGCTTTCAAGCCAGACGTGGACGACCCACGCAACTCGCCGGCCGAGCGGCTGATCGACCTGCTCCTGGAGCGGGGCGCCGACGTGCGGTATCACGACCCGCACGTGCCCGAGTTCACACTGAGCGAGAACCCGTTCATGTCGAGTCGGCGCACATTGCGCAGCGTGCCCTTGACGGCGGACGAGCTGCGCGCGGCCGACGTGGTGGTCATCGTCACGCCGCACAAGGAGGTGGACTACGATCTCGTCGGCGCCAACGCCGATCTCATCGTCGACACCGCCGACGCGATGCGGGGCCGCACCGCCGCCAACGTGCGGCGGCTTGGCGCCGCAGCCCGCGAGGGCACCAAACCGGTCGGACCGGCCGACGCGAACGAACCCGCCGGCACGGACGGCCCCACCGATTCTGTAGAAGCACTGCCACTCTAGCCGCCCTTCCTCGTGACCGCCTGGCTAGACGCACGTCGGCCGTCGGCGGTCCCAGCAGACCAAATGTGAAGCAGGAGGAATCGCCAGATGACCAAGAAGCAGCGAGAACGCTACACCGAGCGGGCCAGGCCGCACCGCAAGAGCACCGGTGTCGCCGGCGGGTTCGCCGACGAGGGCTTCAAGAACCCCATGGTCCTGGTGGCCGTGGCAGGCCTGGTCATGGCCGTGTTCCTGGTCCTCGGGTTCATGCTGGGGCGCGGCTCGCCCGCGCCTTCCACGGCGCAAGACACGCTAACGGAGGACCTGGCCGGAGCTGACGACCTGGTCGCGGCGGACAGCGGGGCCGACGCAGAAGCCGTCGATGTCGCGGAGTCGAGCTCTGGGGAGGCGGAGTCGGGCGCCGACGCCGACGCCGATGCCGGGGAGCCGGCAACCGAGCTCACCCAGTACGCCGCGCCCGGCGACATGGGACTGGAGCCCGGCGAGAAGTCCTACTTCGCCACCATCGAGACGGACCGCGGGACGATCGTGCTCGAGCTGTGGCCGGAGATCGCCCCGCAGCACGTCAACGCGTTCGCGTTCCTGGCGTCGGAGGGCTTCTACGACGGGCTGACGTTCCACCGTGTCGAGCCGGGCTTTGTGATACAGGGCGGTGATCCGCTCGGCAACGGCACAGGCGGCCCGGGCTATAACCTGCCGGCGGAGTTCAACGCCGACAACCCGGTGCCGCACCGCGCCGGCACCCTGGCCATGGCCCGCTCGATGGACGAGAACTCAGGCGGCAGCCAGTTCTACATCGTCCTCGAGGACGGCCCGTCTGCGTCGGGGCTCGACGGCCAGTACACCGTGTTCGGTCACGTAGTCGAGGGCATGGACACGGTCAGAGCAATACAGAAGGGCGACGTGATGCGGTCGGTGACGTTCGAGGCAAAGGACATCAGCGAGCGCGTCGTGAGCCCCGACGACATCCGCGAGGGCAATCTGCCTTAGCGCGGTAGCCGCAAGGCGGACGCCATGGACAAGACATACGATCCCGCGGCCCACGAAGCGCGGCTGTACGACTGGTGGGAGGCGGAGGGCTTCTTCACGCCCGAGCGGCAGATCGAGCTCGGGCAGGCTGATCCCGACGCCGAGCCGTTCGTGATCTCGATGCCGCCGCCCAACGTCACGGGCCAGCTGCACACCGGGCACGCGCTGACGGCGGCGATGGAGGACCTCATGGTCCGGTACCATCGCCTGCGCGGCGTGCCCACGCTTTGGATCCCCGGCACCGACCACGCCGGGATCGCCACTCAGAGCGTCGTCGAGCGGCACTTGGCCGAGGAGGGCACGACGCGCGAGGAGCTGGGGCGAGAGGCGTTCGTCGACCGTGTCTGGGACTGGAAGGAGAAGTACGGCGGGCGGATCACCGAGCAGCACCGCCGGCTCGGCGTCAGCGTCGACTGGGACCGCGAGCGCTTCACCCTCGACGAGGGGCTCAGCCGGGCGGTGACCGAGGCCTTCCTGCGCCTGCACGAGCGGGGCCTGATCTACCGCGGGACGTACTTGGTCAACTGGGATCCGGCCCTGCAGAGCGTGATCAGCGACATCGAGGTCGAGTACAAGGACGTGCCCGGCACGCTGTACACGTTCCTCTACCCCCTCGAGGGCGGCGGCTCGGTGCCGGTGGCCACGACGCGGCCGGAGACGATCCTGGGCGACACCGCGGTCGCGGTGCATCCCGAGGACGATCGCTACGCTCACCTCGTCGGGCGCACCGCGCTGGTGCCGATGCTCAACCGCCGCATCCCCGTGATCGCCGACAGTTATGTCGATCGCGAGTTCGGGACCGGGGCGCTGAAGATCACGCCGGCCCACGATCCCAACGACTACGAGATCGGCAAGTCCCACGGCTTGGAGCAGATCAACATCCTCGCGCCGGACGGGACGCTGAACGAGGCGGCCGGGCCCTACGCCGGCATGGGGCGCCTCGAGGCCCGCGAGCGATTGTGGTCGGACATGGCTGCGGCGGGCCTGACGGTGTCCGAGGAGGACTACGTCCACTCGGTGGCCCACAGCCAGCGGAGCCACGGCGTCGTGGAGCCCATGTTGTCGACGCAATGGTTCGTGAAGATGGTCCCGCTGGCCGAGCCGGCCATCGAGGCGGTGCGCGACGGGCGCGTGCGCATCGTCCCGGAGCGGTTCGCCAAGGAGTACTACCGCTGGATGGAGAACATCCGCGACTGGGTCATCAGCCGCCAGCTGTGGTGGGGGCACCGCATCCCGGTCTGGTACGGTCCCGACGGGCAAGCGTTCGCCGCGCGCGACGAGGCGGACGCCCGTGATCGGGCGCGCGCCCACTACGGGGACGACGTCGATCTCGAGCGCGACGAGGACGTCCTGGACACGTGGTTCAGCTCGGCGCTCTGGCCGTTCTCGACGCTGGGCTGGCCTGAGAGGACCGCTGACTTCGAACGCTTCTACCCGACCAGCACCCTCGAGACCGGCTACGACATCCTGTTCTTCTGGGTCGCCCGCATGATCTTCATGGGCCTCGAGATGACGGGCGAGGTGCCGTTCGACACGGTCTACCTCCACGGCCTCGTCCGCGACGCCGACGGGCGAAAGATGTCGAAGAGCCTCGGCAACGCCATGGACCCCCTCGAGCTGATCGAGACCTACGGCTGCGACGCCGTGCGCTTCACGATGGTGACCGGCTCGACGCCAGGCGTCGACATGAAGCTCACCGACGAGCGCCTAGAGGGCAGTCGCAACTTCAGCAACAAGCTCTGGAACGTAGGTCGCTTCATCCTCAGCAACCTGGACGACGACTTCCAGCCCGTCACGTTGGAGGAAGTCGAGGCCGAATGGGACGAGCTGCCTCTGGCCGATCGCTGGATCGTGTCGCGCGCCAACCGGGTCACCGCCGAGGTGACGCGCCTGTTCGACGCGCACCAGTACGGCGAGGCCGGGCGCCAGCTCTACGACTTCACATGGAGCGAGCTCGCCGACTGGTACGTGGAGGCCTCCAAGGTCCGGCTGTACGGCGACGACGCGGCCGCCGCCGCGACCGCGCGGCGCGTGCTGGTGGCGGTGTTCGAGCGGGCTCTGACGCTGCTGCACCCGCTGATGCCCTTCGTCACGGAGGCGCTGTGGCAGAACGTGCCGCGTGGCGCGGACGCGGCCCCCGCGCTGATCGTCAGCCGCTGGCCGGCGCCCGGCCGCGTCGACGACACGGTCGAGGCTGACTTCGCTCTCGTCCGCGATCTGGTGCGCGGCGTGCGCAACGCCCGGGCCGAGTACGACGTCGAGCCCGGCAAGCGGATCGCCGCGATCGTGTCCGCCGGCGAGCGCGCGGCCGTCCTCGAGCGCCAGGCGCCCGTGATGTGCGCCCTGGCGCGACTGGACGAAGCGGCGCTGGTCGTGGCCGATGGCGCGGCTCCACCCGACGAGGCGCACGCCACGGTCATCGTCGGCGACGGTGTCGAGGCGTGGCTTCCGCTCGCGGGCATGGTCGACCTCGATCGCGAGCGCGAGCGACTCGGCGCCGAGTGTGATGCAGTAGCGGCAGAGGTGCAGCGCGTTGAGGGTGTGCTGGCCAACGAGCAGTTCGTTGCGCGGGCGCCGGCGGAGGTGGTGCAGCGTGAGCGTGACCGGCTCGAGGAGGCCGCCGCGCGCCTGGCGACGCTGCGCGACAAGCTCGAGCAGCTCGGCTAGCGGCGCTTCGGCACCGCGGATCGGAGCGGCGCCACGGCGCGACGGGCCGGATCGGCGCTACGGACCGACCGGCGAATCGGGAGGCTGGCTGAAGTACCCGCTGACGAAGCTGGTGACGTCGCCGCCCGAGTAGCCCGGCATCTGGCCGCCGTCCGTGCGCCCTACCAGGTCGAAGCGCGTGGCGCCCAGCTGGTCGGCGACAGCCAGCGCGGTCGCCAATGCGGCGCGGCCGTCGACGTGCTCGTCGCCGAACGACAGCACCCTGCGCCAGTCGCGGCGCCGCACGGCCTCGAGCGTCTCGCGGTCCATCTCGCGCGCCGTGACCGGCGCCACGTAGTGCGCGAAGTCCACGGGCGCCACCACCAGCGTCCGGTCGTCAGCGAGCTTGGCGATCGCCTCCGCGAGACGGTCGACGTCCCGTGGGCGCATGTCGGCGCGAAGCGCCAGCGGCACCACCTCGGCGCCCGGCGCGAAGTACGCGAGCACCGGCACCAGCCCGGCGACCGAGTGCTCGCCGGCCAGCGTCTCGTGGTCGACCGTCACCAGGCCGCCGAGCCGGGTCAGCCGGGCTATGGCTGACCGATCCGGCATCACCAGCCCGAAGCGGGTCGGCCACGACCCGTAGCTCGTCACCGCGGCCGACCCGCCGGCGGCGTGGTGGTCTAGACCGACCAGCACCACGCGCTCGCAGTCGCGCGGCGACGCCGAGCGTAGGCCGCCCACGATCAAGCGACCGGCCGGCCAGTAGTGGGGCACCACCAGCACTCGGGCGCCGGATGCCGACGCCCGGGCAGGCACCTCGGTCACCGCGAGGGCGCGCGCGAACTCAACCACGTCGAACCCGCTAAGGGCGCTCGTCCCGGCGCCCCGGCGGACCTCCGCGACTGAGCCTGCGATCATCTCGCTGCCCTCAGCGGCGCTGGGCGCCGGCGACTCCCCCGATGCAGCCGCGAGCAGCGCCGCCGTCGTGGCCGTCGTCAGCGCCGCAGCAGCGGCGACCGCCGTCAGTGTCGCGGCCGTCGACAGCAGCGCTACCCGCGCCCTTCTCACCGAATCACGATCGCTGACGCGGTGGACACCGCGCGGCTCTCGGGCGCCTCCATCGCCGAGATGACCGCGGGCTCCGCGGCGTATCGGCCCGTGGTCACGACGCGGGCCAGGTACGAGAGATCGGATCGCCGATCGTCCCTGTGCACACAGAAGCTCACCCGCTGCCCGTCCACGGCGTATGGATA
>JBJYWW010000068.1:0-16868 GCA_046259645.1 Anaerolineae bacterium | reverse complement strand
ATCAACGACGGCTGCGCGGCCGCGGCGGCGCTGTACGTGCCGTACGAGCCGAGCTGCGCCACGCCGGCGGTGCGCGGACCATCCGGCTGCGCCCAGATCCACTCCCAGAACAGCCGCTGGTTCATCCCGTTGATGGTGGCGATGGCGAAGCTGCGGTCGCCGCTGCCCTTCGGCCAGATCCGCTCCTCTTCCATGGCCTGCGCCACTGCGGAGTAAATCGTGGCGGTCAGGCCGAGGGCGCGGGTCATGCTGGCCTGGAAGTCGGGATTGGCCTTGGCCGCCGGGTCGAAGAACATCTTGACCAGGATGTTGCGCATGTGGGCCTCGTACGCCTTGATCATGCGCCGGTGGTACGCCTTGTTGTCGCGCGCGGTCGACGCGTCGTACGCGCCGTCGTTCGGCGCGTCGAACTTCAGCGCGAAGTAGTGGTAAAGCGCGTAGTAGCCCGCGATCTGGGCGTATGCGTCGTTGGTGTAGTAGCCCTTCGAGGCGTCGAACAGGGTCAGGTCGCCGAGGTACAGCAGCCCGAACGTCTTGGCCAGTCGGAAGCCGGTGCAGTCGATGAAGTCACCGTCGCTCACCGCGCTGTGGCACGAGGTCTCGCCGATGTCGCCGCCGTAGTACTCCCACAATGTGTCGGGGTCTTTCCAGGCGGTGGTCTTCTGCGCCTCGCCACGCGGCGCGCGGTACGTGTAGTCGGCCACGCCCGGCTGCGCCCGCTGGCCGTAGTAGTAGACGAGCAGGTCGCGGATCTTGGTCGGCAGGTCGCCGGCCGGCCACTGCGGGGTGGCGGGTACGGCGGCCGGACCGGCCGCCACGGCTACGTCGGATCCGTTCGGAACCGCGTTGTCGGGAGCGCCCGGCGCGCCCGCGTCGGGAGCGGCCAACATCGCGGCGTGCCCTGCGGCGGGTGACGTGTAGGACGCGGACGCCGGCGCCGGCGGCGCTGCCGCGAGCACCGCGATCAGCGCCATGGCGACGAGCGCCGGCGAAGCCAGCCGAGCTATGGTCGTCGACGACAGTCCCATGACCGCCTCCTAGCTTCCGTGCGTCCCCGGGCGCGCCGCGAGCGGGGCAAAGAAAACGCGACGCGCGCGACGGCGAGTGCGACGTGCGCAAACGCCAGTGCGTCGTGCGCATGGGCCAGCGCGTCGTGCGCAAGAGCCAGTGTAACAAACCAGGACGAGCGGCACAACCGATCGGTTGTGGCCGACCCGCACCGCCCGCGCCTTCCCGACCACCTGCCGGGGTGTATAATACGTAACCGCGTCACGTATTACGTGGCGCGGTCGTAGGGTATATCGCAAGACCTGCTGTGCAACGTCGGCAGCTGCGAGGCGCGCCAGGAACGGCGCTTAGCGGCGTGTTCTCATCCGCGAGGTGGTGTTATGAAGTCGGCCCGCAGCCTATTCCCGGTTCTCCTGCTCCTGGTCCTCGCCCTCAGCTTGAGCGCCTGTGATCGGGAGGCGCCGACTGCGGAGCCGACCGCTGCGCCGGCGGCGGGCGAGGCTGCCGCGCCAGAGGCGACGGACGAGCCGGAGCCGACGCCGACGGTCGTCTTGGTGGCGATCGAGGGCGCCACGCTCGAGGTCGCCGTCGAGCCGGTGGCGTTGCGGCGGCCCGGCGAGGATGATGCGGCCGACGTCGCTAGTGGCGAGGCGCTCGACCTGGCCGAGGAATCGGCGGTCGTCGTCGGGCCGAAGGGCGTGGCGCTGGTGACCTGGCCGGGCTTCCTGCGCGGCGAGATGCTGAGCGGCGCGGACGTCGCGGTGGCGAAGGTGGTGCCGGACGAGCGCGCCGTGGTCTTGCGGCAGGATGCAGGGACCGCCCGGTACACGCTTCTCGAGCCCGACTCACCGGCGGACGTGACGGTCGAGGCCGGTGAGATGACGCTCCACCTGGGCGGAGGGCCGGCCGACGTGATCGTCAGCCACGGCCCCGAGGGTTACGACACCGTATGGGCGGTGGTGGTCGACGGCGAGGTGGAGGTCGAGGCGGCGAAGGGCCAGGGCGAGACGGGAGCCGCTGGGTCCGCGGCCGCCGCGCTCGCGAAGAAGCTCACCGCCGGCCACGTCATGGCGAACGTCACCGACGTCGGGCTGTCGAAGGCGCTGCCGGTCGACCTGGTGGAGGTCGAGCTGTGGTACGGCGACGTGGCGTCCGGTGACCTGAAACGGACCATCGCCGAGGTGGCGTTCCGCTGCGAGGTGGTGACCGACAAGGTCGGCCTGATGGCGAACACCGACGACGGCGTGTCGCAGATCGGGCGGCTGTCGAGGGGCGCGCTGGTCGAAGCCCTGGGCCGGAACCTGGCAGGCGACTGGGTGCTGATCGCCACGCTCGCGCCGGTCGCCGAGGGCTGGGTGCCGGCCGAGGCGCTGGCTTGCGCCGGGCCGACCGCGGCGCTGCTGTTGTCGTCCGACGAGCTCAACCTCGAGGCGCCCGAGGCGGTGGCGCTGCTGGCCGAGGCGGCCGCCGAGGGCGTGCTGCCCCCGAGCGCGCTGGCCACGCCGACGCCGTCCGGCTCTACGTCGGATCAGAAGGGCTCCAGTGGCGACGACGACAAGCACAATCCGCCGCCGCGCGTCGAGCCCACCCAGGATCCCGATGTGCCGACGGAGTGCGTCGGGCCCGAGTGCGAGCCGCCAACGGCGGTGCCTGAGCCCACGCGGAGGCCGCGCCCGACGGCAGTGCCGACGGATGAGCCGGCCGAGAACCCGACGCCCAAGCCGACAGCCCCACCGAAGTCGCCTCCGCCGCCGACAGACGAGCCCGAGCCCACGGACAGGCCTGAACCGACCGACACGCCCGAGCCGACCGCGTCGCCGGGCGTGACGGACACGCCCGGTACGCCGGCGGTGACGGAGACGCCAACCACCGAGCCGACGGACACCCCGACGCCGACTCCGACCAGCACTAGCACGGCGACGCCTACGCCGGACACGCCGGGGCCACCGCCGACGGCGACTCCTTCGCCTACTCCAACACCGAAGTGACGCGGCGCGGGGGCTGAGGCTCGGGCGCTAGGCGAAACTGGAAGACGCCGGCCCGTCGATCGGGCCGGCGCCTTGTGATGCGCTGCTGTGCACTTGCGGTGCTCTGAAGTTCTCGCGCGTCGGCCCTCAGTGCTCAGTGGAGCCGACGTACGACCCAGCTGCTACACCGCCGCGCCTACTCCGCCCGGTTCTTGGCGATCGGCATGTAAATAGTCGACGAGAATGACGGCGTCGGCGTGTCCGTCGGCTCCGGCTCCGGTGTGTCAGGCGGCTCCACGTCCGCGTCGTGGGCGTTCAGCTGCAGGGTGCCCTCGGCGCCGTTGAGGCCGGTGACCTTGACGAAGTACGTGGTGCCCGCGGTCAAGTCCACCTGGAGCCACGACTGCACGAGCCCGGTGTTGGGGTCGTCGTCGTTGCAGGCGATCTCGTTCAGCGGATGGGCGTCGCCGGTCCAGACCGACAGGATCGTGTCGTAGTCGGTGCCCAGAGTGTCGACTTCCAGCGTGACATCGGCATCGGGGGTGAACGAGAACCAGACGCTGTTCTCGTCGCCGCGGCCGCAGCTGGCCGGCGCCTCGTCAGGCTCGGAGCCGGAACCGACTGTTGTCTGCGTGACGGTGAACGGCAGGCCGTCGATCTCGGTCGCCATGTCGAGGGCGTCGTTCAGCGGCGACGGCGGGGTGTCACTGGTCTCGGCGATCGCCGCCTGGAGCGACTCGAACCGTCCGTCGGCCACCGGGCGGTAGTCGACGAGCACGATGGCGTGCGTCTTGTCGAAGTTCGGTCGGCCCGGCACGGCGATGGTGTGGTCGAACTCCATCGTGCCGCCCGGCTCGAGGTCGACCTCGATCTCGGCCACGATCGCCATCCGCACGTAATTGTCGATGTGCTGGACCTGCTTCTCCTCGTAGACGATGATGTTCAGGGCAGCTTCGTTGTCCCAGCCGTAGACAGTGTCGCTGACGTTGGTGACCGTGCCCCAGACGCGCAGGTCCTGTGAAGCGCCCACGCGCCACTGGTACGCCTCGATGTCCAGCTGCGCCGGCACCTCCAGCGACTCATTGACCATCGATATGTACTGGCCGGAGCTGTTCGCCTCGGCGTACCGGTAGCCGCTGTCCGTCATCACGAACGGCAGGGTGCCGCTCGTCTTGTTGGGGTCGTCCGCCTGCGCGGCGCGCCACCAGCGGCTGCGGCGGCTGCCCAGCGCGGCCTCGTCGTCGATGTTGTGCTCGACGAAGACGACTGGCTGGCCGGAGTAGAAGGCGATCAATCCGTTGACCGTCGGACCGACGGCCGTGCAGATGCTTCAGGCCTCGCGGCCGAGGCTCTCGAACACGACGAGGCGCTCCGGCGCGTCCTGCGCGGCCGGCGCCGCGGCCGAGGTGCTGACGAGGACGCTTCCCGCACCGATCGCTACGGCGATCAGCGCGGCAAGCAAGAAGATGCGTCGCATGGCAGTGTCCTTCCGTGCGCTGGGTCTCGGTCGCCGGCCCAGAGACCGGCGGGAGTTAGTGGGACCTGGTGGGACATAGTGCGTTTGGTGGCGCCAGTCTATGCGGGCGTGCCGATGGTGTCAATAGGCTTCTCAGGTCCGGCCGGGTCAGCTCGCCGGACGCGCCGGCCGGCGGCTCGGACTGGAGACGACTTGGCTGGCGCAAGACAAAGGGGCACCGGCATGGCCGATGCCCCTCTGCGTGATCCGCTCGATTCAGGTTACCAGGCGGGATGAGTCGAACGCTCCGCGCCCGCGTCCGGGCTCAACCGCCGGTCGACTGCTGTCGGCCGGCGCAAACACTACTCCGGCCTACTCCACCATCTTCTTGGCCATCGGCATGAAGATGTCGGTGCCGGGCTCGGGCGTGTCGGTCGGCGTCACTGGCTCGTCCGTGGGCGTCTCGGGCGTGTCGGTCGGCGTCACTGGCTCGTCCGTCGGCGTCACGGGCGTCTCGGTCGGCTCGACGTCGCCCGACAGCTTGGCGCTGAACACGATGTCGCCCTGCGCGCTGTTGACGCCGCCGACCTTGATGAAGTACTGCGTGCCGGCGGTCAGGTCGACCGTCAGCAGCGACTGCAGACCGCTGAAGCTCGGGTCGATCCAATCGTCGTTGCATGCCTGCTCGACCAACGGATGGCCCGTGCCCGTCCACAGCGACAGCACCGTGTCATAAGCGGAGCCGAGCGTGTCGATGACGACCTGCTCGTCGGTCTCCGGGGTGTAGGTGAACCACACGCCGGAGCCTTCACCGTTGGCGCAGCTGGCCGGCGTCTCGTCGGGCTCGTTGCGTGAGCCGCGCGAGCTCTCCTCGATCGTGTACGGCAGCGGGGCGATGTCGAGAGCGCCCTCGAGGAGGTGGTTCGGCTCCTCCGGCGGCGGCGGCTCGTCGGACGCCGGCTGCGCCTGCAGCGACAGGAATGGCCCCGTGCCACCCGGCCGGTAGTCGACGAGCACGATCGCGTGGACCTTGTCCAAGTTGGAGGCGCCGGTTACGGCGATCTCCTCGTCGAACTCCACCGTGCCGCCCGGCTCCAGGTCCTGGTCGATGTAGTACTGCTTGGCTACGCGCACGAAGCGCTGCGTATGGATGACCTTGCGGTCTTCGTAGACGATGATGTGCACCGACGCGTCGTTGTCGTAGCCGTACGTCTCTTCGCTCGTGTTGGTGATCGAGCCGTAGACGCGCAGTCGCTTGCTGCCCGACTCTTCCTGATAGGCGTAGATCGCGAGTGCGGGCGGGATCTCGAGCGCGTCGTCGACCAAGCGCTTGTACTCGGTCTGGAAGTTCTTGCTGCCGTAAGACGTCTCACGCCCGCTGTCGATCACGACGAGCGGCAGGATGTTGCCCGACGAGGCGGCGAAGAACATGTTCTTGCGGTAGTTGGCTGAGTCGTCGACGTCGTACTCGACGAAGACGGCGTTCTTGTTGCGGTACTGGTTCGCGAGCTGGTCGACCACCGGACCGGCGGTCCCGCAGATGCCTCAGGTCTCTCGCGTGTGGAACTCGAAGACGGTGAACCGCTCCTGACCGGCTTGTGCGGCAGGCGCGGCCTCGGAGCCCCCGACCATGGCAGCGCCGATGCCGATTGCGGCGGCGGTCGCCAGGGTCAGCAGTGCGAGACGGCGCATTTCCCCATCCCTCCCAGATCCTGTGTAGGCGCGTATGGCGCGGTTGCGGCCGGGACGCAGGACCTCGTCTGCGATCCTCTCGCCCCCTTGACGGCTAACAGTGTATCGGCTCGTTTGCGGCAAGTCAATGCGACCGACTGGTCCGCATATCTGCGCATCCGAATCGAAGCAGCAGAATGCTGCCTACGGCTTTCCCAACGGCGGGGGCGCTGCTACCGTGAGCACCCACCGGAGACTCCGGAGCCATGCAGGAGCCGAGATGCCAGCCTACTCAATCGTGCGGCGCGTGACCGGCCCGGTTGTCACTGCCGCCGCCATCGGAGCCGTCGTGGGAGTCGCCTGGGTCACTGCGGCGCCATCGGCTGGCGTCCGCGCCGTCGCCGTCGGCCCGGTCGGTGCCGCCGCGGCGGATGGGCCGGTCAGTGCCGCCGCGGCGGATGGGCTGGTGACCGACGCGCCGGTCGCCGTCCTGACAGCAGCTCCGGCCGCCGCCGGTGTGGTGATCCGCCAGGCGTCGGCGCCCGGAGGATCCCGTCCGGCAGCGCCCGGAGAACCCCGTCCGGCGGCGACCGGGGAACCCCGTCCGGCGGCGCCTCAGCAGGGCTCCGGCGTCACGATGACCGCGCCTGACGTGGTGTATGCGCCCGGCGCCATCGCGCGGCACGATGTCACGTTCCGGTCGCGGTTTGGCGAGCCCGAGACGGTGCACCTGGAGCTGGCGGGCGGCGCCTGGCCGTCCGAAGCCCCTGAGGTCCTCGAGGTGCCGGCGATGGGCACGGCTACGGCGGCCGTCACGGTCACGATCCCGCTGACTGTCGCGGCGCGCGCGGTCGACGTCGTCGAGCTGCGGGTGACGTCCGAGGCAGACGGCGCGACCATGAAGGTCCTGCTGACCACTCGCACGGGCGGCCGCTTCGGCGAGGACGACTTCGTCGACATCGGGCGCTACTTCGGCTGCCGGTTCGATCTCGACGGCTCGGGCAGGATCGATGGAGGGGACGTGTCGGAGGTGGCCGAGCGCTTTGGCGCGCGCCTCGGTGACGAACGGTACGATCCCGCTCTGGACTTCGATCACTCCGGGCGCATCGGCGCGGCTGACGTCCAGGCCGTGGCGCGCCTCGGCGCAAACGGAACTTGGTGCCGCGCGGCCCCGCGCTCCGACTCGCGCGAGCTGCGGGAGTCCATCACGATGGCCCATCTGCGGGGGCACCTGGAGGCGCTGCAGGCCATCGCCGACGCCAACGGCGGCAATCGGGCGGCGGGCAGCGGCGGCAACCTGGCGTCGCTGGGCTACGTCGAGGGCCTGCTGGCTGGTGCCGGACTCACGACGACGCGTCAAGAGCTGCCGTACCCGCACTTCGAGGTGCTGTCACCGCCGCGGCTGGAGCGCCTGACGCCGTCGGCGCACGAGTATGGCCGGTCGGACTTCCGCCTCTTCGGCTATTCGGCGCCCGGCGACGTCTCCATGGAGATCCAGTTCGTCGACGCGGTGATCCCGCCGCCTGATCGGGTCAACACCTCCACCAGCGCCTGCGAGCAGACCGACTTCGACGCCTTCGAGGCGGGGCGCATCGCCCTCATCCAGCGGGGAACCTGCGGGTTCCACGCCAAAGCGCGGCGCGCCGAGGTTGCCGGCGCGGCGGGCGTGATCATCTTCAACGAGGGCCAGCCAGGCGGGCGCGACGTGTTCGAGAGCCAGCTGTCGGCGCCGGGCATCACGATCCCGGTGTTCAGCGCCAGCTTCGAAATGGCCGAGGAGCTGCACGACCTGGTCGAGGCCGGAAGCCAGGTGCGCCTGCGAATGGTGTCGGACACGGAGTCGGAGTACCGACCGACGCACAACCTGCTGGCGGACATACCCAGTCCGTGGGCGGATGCGCCTGGTGCGGGCGACGGCATTGTGGTGCTCGGCGCACACCTCGACTCGGTGAAGGCCGGTCCCGGGATCAACGACAACGGCAGCGGCGCCGCGGCGACGCTGGAGATCGCGCTACGAATGGCCGAGCTAGGCGTGCGTCCGCACAACACGGTGCGGTTCGCGTTCTGGGGCGCCGAGGAGCTGGGCTTGCTGGGCTCCGACTTCTACGTCGAGAACCTCTCGCCGGACGAGCGCGGGCGACACCTTCTCAACCTCAACCTGGACATGATCGCGTCGCCGAACTACGGCCGGTTCGTGTACGACGGCGACGGCTCGCTGGGCACGGGCAGCGGCCCCGAGGGCTCGGCGGAGATCGAGTACGTCTTGACGCGCTTCTTCGACGACGAGTCGCTGGCGTCCGCGGAGACGCCGTTCAGCGGCCGCTCGGACTACGGTCCGTTCATCGTCGCCGGGATCCCTGCCGGCGGGCTGTTCACCGGCACGGGCGAGCCCAAGACGGTCGCGGAGCAGGAGCAGTTCGGCGGGCAAGCCGGGCAGCCATACGACAGCTGCTACCACAAGGTCTGCGACACCATCGACAACATCGCGTGGGACGTCATGCTGCAGCACACGCACGCCGCGGCGCACGCGGTGCTGAGCTACGCGTTAGACAACGGCTTCGCCTATCAGTCCTATGGCGACACCATGACGCTGGGCGACGAGATCCAACCAGACCAGGGCGAGCTGGACTTCTGGGGTCCGGCGCCGCGGAGGTAGAGCGATGTTGCCGAGTCGACATGTGTGGTTTCGCGGTCGTAGGGCGCCGTCGCACGGCCGAAGGGTCTGGTGGCGCGGAGATGGCGCGGTGTCGCCGCAGTCACGTGTCCGGCGGACGCGCTGGGCGGAGGCCGCGATCGTGGTCGTCGCCGCTCTGTCGGTTGGCGCGGCCTTCGCCGCAGTGACGGTTGGCGTGGCGGTCACCGCCCCGGCGGCTGGCGCGGTCGGCGCGGGATCGGTCAGCGCCGCTCGCGACGGGCATTCGGAGTCCGCCGCCCCGCGCGTGGCGCGACTGGATGTGACTGGTGCGCTCGAGATGGCGGGGTTCGACGCGGTGGTGCTGTACGACACGGCCGTGCTCAGTCCGACCCGCGTTGCGCTGGGGCCGTTCGCTCCCGACGGAAGCGTGATCCTCGGGCCCGAGTACCGCCTGCGCGACGCATTCGATGGGGACGAGAACGGCCGGCAAGATGATGGCTCCGCGATGGGTGAGGTCGTCTTCGGCAGCTACAGCGCATGGGGCAGAGTCGTCTCGGGCGACGGCATGGTCGCCACGGTCACGTTCGTCGCCGTGGGGCGCGGCGACGCCGGCCTTGCGCTCGACGAGCAGTTCACTACCGGATTCGGCGTCGACGGCACGCGGCAGGACGCGCTCTTCGTGATCGGGCTGGCACCCGCGCCGATCTACTTGCCCTTGGCGGCCAGACCCGAGTCGCGCTGACCGAAGCCCGCTCCGTGCCAGCCGGGCCAGGGCCGCGCTGACCGAAGCCCGGTCCGCGCTGCCGGCAGCGTACTCCCCGGCGGCGCCGCCGCTCCCGCCGGCCGACGGCCGGCCCGGGAGCGGGCGTTCGCCCCGGGCCGGCTGTCGCTGCCGTCCGCTACCGGTCCAACATCGCGAACGGCATAAACGCTTTCAGGGTCTCGACGCCGGTGACGACCGCGCCGACCTGCGCCGGGCTCGAGGCCCGCGGTGTCTCTTCGACGTCCCACAGCGCGGTGACGCGGTAGTGGTAGAAGCCCTCCTCCATGTACACCGTGTCGTGGAACAAGGTCGCGTCCGCCGCCAGGCGGCCGACGACCTGATACTCCGACCAGCCGGGCGACTTGCGCTCGACCAGGTAGGCGGTCTCGTCGTCGGCCTCGTCGATCCACCTCAGCGTCACGGACGTTCGGTCGATCTCCGCGACGATGTTCTTCGGCCCGCGCGGGGCCAGCTGCCACGTGGTGCCGTTCGCCGCCGTGGTGGGCGACAGCCCGCTAGCTGTCTCGGCGGTCAGCCGATACCGGTACTCGGTGTCCGGCAGCAGGCCGCGGTCGGCGAAGCTGCGGACGTCGGCGCCGACGGCCGCGATGTCCTCGAAGGTGGCAGTGCCGGCGACTCGGCGGCTGACCGTGAAGCCGAGCAGCTCGCCGACGTCGCCTTCGTACTGCCAGGTCACCTCGACCGCATCCGCGCCGACGCCCGTCACCTCGAGACCGGTCGGCGCGACCGGCGCCTCGGGCAGGCCGATCGCGATCCGCGAGTAGCCGTAGTCGGAGGCGTGGTTGGGGTCGCTGGCTTGGTCGATGCTGGCGCCGCCGCCGCTCTTGTCGAGCCCGAGCAGCTCGTCCCGTCCGGCGCGACCTAGCGCCAGGACCCGCGCATAGAAGGGCTCGCCGACCTCGAAAGGCAGGTCGTAAGCCACGATCTGCTCGGCACCTTCGGCCGTCACGCCCGCCTTCACGCACTCGTCGGCCAAGTCGCACAGCTCGACCAGGAAGCCGATCTCCTCGGAGCTGTTGTCGCGCCACGTCACGGTGGTGCTCGTCGGGCCCACGGTCACGGCTACGTCAGTCGGCGCGGCGAGCCAGCCGTCCTCGCCGACGGCCACGATGTTGGCGTCGGCGCGCACGACGTACAGCGCTCGGTCGCTGCCGAGCACCGGGGCGCTGCGGGTGTCGAGGTTCCCCAGGTACAGCTGGGAGTCCACGTTGCCGGTGGCCAGGTCGAGCGCGAACAGGCTCGACCCGACGGTGACGTACAGACGGCCGCCATCGACGACCGGCGGCGCCGCGATGTCATCGCCCAGCTCGGAGTGCCACCGCTCGCGGCGGCTGTCGGGCTCGTAGGCCGTCACGTCGCCCCGAGTGTTGCAGACGTAGACGGCACCGTCGGCCCCGATGACCGGTCGGCTGCGGACCGGACCGCCGGTCCCGGTCTGCCACGGCTCGCCTTCTTCGGGGATGGCCCAGAGGCGGCCGTCCGCGGTCCCGGCGTAGATCGTGCCGGACTCGGAGATGGACAGGCCGGTCAGATCGCCGAGGCCTGGACCGGCACGGGTCCCCGAGTCGACGTCGCCCTTCTGGTCCATCGACCAGTAGCGCACGGAGCCGTCGGCTGCCGGCCAAACGATCCGTCCGTCCGGCGCGACCGACATAGGCGCGACGGCGCGGCGCGCGTCGATGGTGGTCGCGCGGCCGTTGCCCGTGACGCGGATCATGCCGGAGTCGGTCGGCACCCACACGGCGCCGTCCGGGGCCACGCGCGGCGCCCCGGACACGGTGCCGGGCAGGGTGAAGGTCGTGCTGCGCTGCAGCTGCGAGTCGAATCGCAGCAGGCTCACTCCGGCGGCCACGTAGATCGCGTCGTCGGCGATCGCGGCGCTGAACCGCAGTGAGCTGCCGCCGACGCCGCCCAGCGGTGCGGAGCCCAGCCGATCGCCCTCTGGCGAGTAGCGGGCGACCGCGGTGTTGCCGACCACTATCAGGTTGCCATCCGAGCCGATCACCGGCGGCGAGCCCGGCGCCTCGGTGCCGGTCGCCTCCCAGGCTTGGGACATGACGTCGGGGCCGCTCCAGCGCGTGGCCCCGGTGCCCTGCCAGTCGCGTCCCTCCTGCGGCCATGCGCCGTCCGAGTCGACCGGGCTGCCCCAATAGGTCATCGCCGGGTCGCCGAACAGCTGCATGCCGTACGAGCGCATGGTGTACGGATCGTCCCTGGCCAGCTCCGATGCGGCCTGCCACACGGCGTCGCCTATCCGCAGCGGTGTCGTAAGCAGCTCGCGCGACAGCTGCGTCTGGAACGCGTCGAGCCCGCCGGGCTCGACGTCAGCGTATGCGCCGACCCAGGCGGCAGCGCGACCGCGAGCAGCCAGCACGCCGCTGACGGCGGCCGGGCCATAGGTCAGGCCGACGACGTTGGCGTCCTCGTCCATCCCGTCGAACGTCCAGGCGACGCCACCGGTGCCGGCCGCGCCCGCCACTGCCACCGGCGGCAAGCCGTCGGCCAGCGGCAGCAGGGTGCCGACGAAGCGCTCATCGAACAGCTCGTTGCAGGGTGGCCCGACGCGGTCGCCCGCCGGCGAGGGCAGACCCTCGCACGCCCGCGGCTGCTCGGGCTGCTCGATCCGCCGGTTCTCCGTCCAGTCGACCAGCCAGTGAGCCGTGTCGATGCCGTACCTCGCCCCGTTGCCGGCGAAGTTGGCAAGGCCGAAGTGCCCGGTCTGCCACGCGTCGTCGACCGCCGCGCGCGTAAGCGCCTCGTCGGGGTTGCGCCGCGTCGGCGCGAGCGTCGGGTCGCCGCCCGGCGACGACGACTCGTAGAGACGGTAGACCTGCTCCATCGGCTGCGACAGGACGGCGCGCAGCACCGTGTCCATGTTCTCCGCCGAGTCGTTGCCGTACGGCTGCTCGCCGTCCCAGGCCGAACGGATCCATGGGTCCGAAGTCACATTGCCGCCCGGCACGTACGCGCCCTTGCCGTCCTCGCGCTCGACCCAGGTGCGGCCGTCGTAGGACCAGAAGGCGCCGGCCAGCAGGGCCCGCGTCTTGTCCGACGCCGTGCTCGACTCGAACGCCAGCGTGGCGGCGATCGCCGCGCGGACCTCGGCCGGCTGGTTCACGGCCAGGCGCCCGATGGAGATCTCCGGCTCGAAGTCGTCGGCGCTGCCTCGCAGCTCGCCGAACGGCCCTTCGCGCCGCAGGCTCCCATCCTCGGGGCACTCCGACTCACCCTCCTCGGCCTCGGCGTCGGGGTACGTGTCTCCAGGTGGGCAGCGAAGGAACTCGCCGTAGAAGCCGTTGTCGTTGGCGTCCCACTCCGAGTCGAGGTCGGCGTAGTACCAATCGGTGGGCCACGCCGGATAGTAGTCGGGGTCACCAGGATCGCGGTGGTCGTTGTCCATCCAGCCGATGTCGCGAACGGGGATCGTGTCGCCGCGCCCGACGAGCAGGGCGTACACGGGCTCCGGCTCCACGTCGTCCCAATACGCGCGGAGCCAGTTGTGGATCTTCGCGCCGAGATCACGGCCGGCGCCGGTCCGCTCGAGCTCGGTCGTGCTGATCGTCTCCACGGCGAAGCCTTGGCGACGCCGCGCGAGCAGGAGCGGCTCGAGGTCGCTCTCCTCGACCGGGCTGGCGTAGACCACTAGGTAGTGCTGGCCGACGGATCCGCTGGCGGCCGGCCCGAACGCGTCGACGAAGCCGGCCGCGGAGTAGTCCGTGCTCTCGTCGGCGCGGTTGGTGTCTACTTCATAGAGCACCACGTTGGGCCCTGCGACGTCGCCGTCGGCGCCGCCGTCGGCCGACACGGACAGAACGCCGCGCGGGTCGATCTCACGCACGACGAACGCGTCCAGCGGCCGGCCCACGTACTCGAGTGAGAAGAGGCCGCTGCCGTCGGTCGTGTCCTGGTCGACCAGGGTCAGGTTGTCCTCGTCGACCAGGAGCAGCTGCATGCGCGCTCCGGCCAAGCCGCGGGGCGCGCCTTCGCCCATCTCCCGCGTGACCGAGCCGCTGAAGGTCGACCGTGGGGGCAGGCCGATGCTGGTGGCTAGGGTGGCCAGCGCCCATGTCTTGGGCGAGTTCTCGGCCGTTGCCACCGGCCAGAACGAGTCGCCGACGGTCGTGCTGGTGGACGACTGCGTCAAGGCCAGGCCGAACGCAACCGGATCGTCCGGGTCCGACGGGCGGTCGATCAGCGACCGCCGGAAACGGAACTCGGCGCTCCAGGTCTCCTGCCCGACTCCGCCCGGCGCGGCGTCGATGACCCGGACGGCGTCCCAGACGTCGTCCGCCAGGTCGACGTCGCGCCAGCCGCCGCCCCCGTTGCCCTCCTGGGTGTCGCTGATGCCGCGGTGGTTGACCGTGATCCTGTAGTCGACGGCCTGCGCCAGGTCGTCCCGGCCGTTGTTGCCGTCGAGCAGGATCCCGGCGAAGGCGTTGCTGCCGTTGGGCCGGGGCATTTCGGCGAGGCACACGTAGACGTCGGTGGCGGTGGCCAGCACCGTAGCTCGAGTCGCGAGCAGCGTGTCGAGCGCCACGCGCTCGGCCGAGGCGTATTCCTCGGGCCGGCAGTGCCCGTCGACAGTAACCGACTGATCGGAGAGCGGCACCGTTATGTCACGTGGCTGGGGGCCGTCAACCGAGTACGAGGCGCCGCCGGTCGAGACTCCGTCGTGCCCGCCGATCCCGTCGCGGGCGTGCCCGTCCAAGGTCCACTGCGCGACGAGACCCGGCTGCCGAGGAAGGACTTCGAGCATCTCCGCCGCGATGGCGCCACTGTCGCGCGGCTCGCTCCAGAGCCTCACCAAGTCGATCTTGCCGTTGAACGCCGCGCCGGGCGCCGTGTCGGCGCCGATCACCAGGTCGCTGTCGTTCGCCGCGAGAGGCCGGGCGTTCTCGCTGGTGGTCTTGTCCGTCGCGCCGTTGATGTAGTAGCGACGCGTGTTGCCGTCGTACGTCACGGCGACGTGGGTCCAACGCCCCTCGGGGATGACGGCCGACCCGTCGACCAGGCCACGGGTGCCGTTTGGGGTGAATCGCAGACGGCCGTCGCATATCGCGAGCCAGAAGCCGTCGGTCTGATCCTTGCCGGCGATCGTGCCGCAGCCGCTGCCCGGGTGACGCTTCACCCATGCCGATATCGTGATGCCGGCCCTCGGATTGAGGTCGGCGGCGTCCGGTATCCGGATCGCGTCGTACTCGGCCTCCACGCGGAGGGAGCGCCTGACCGGTGTGGTGCCGGCGGCGTCGATGCCCGGCGCACCGGGCGAGGCGTACGGGGCCAGGCCGGGCGAGGCGGACGGGGCTAGGTCGGCCGGCGCCGCGACGGCGGTGGCTCCTGTTAGAGCCGCGCCGAGCAGCGCGAGCGCCGCGGTAAGCACGACGAAGCGGTAAGTGGCGGGGCAGGTCATCGCCAAGCTCCTTCCCACCGCCGGCGCTCGCTTGCGACCGTCGACGGCCGATGGCCGGTGCGGGCACCGGCTCAAGTCAGACATTCACGCTGTGCAGGGAAGGAGTGGGCAGCTCCCACAGGACAAGTTATCACAATATAAAGGAATGGTCAACGGTGGCGGGGCCGGAGTTGAAGGGCCTCGGCGACGTGCGCGGCGGTGATGCGCTGCGCTCCGTCGAGGTCGGCGATCGTCCGCGCCACCTTCAGCACCCGATGGACACCGCGCGCCGACAAGCCGAGACGGCTCACGCCTTCGCGCAGCAGGTCCGCGCCGTCCGCGGGCGGGCGGCAGTAGCGATGGACGTCGGCGGCGCGCATCTCGCCATTGCACGTGACGCGGCGCCGGGCGTTCACCGCCGACCAGCACGCGTGCTCGGGCCAGGTGCGGCGCCGGAAGCGGGTTCGCTGCGCGGCCCGCGCCGCCGTCACGCGGGCCCGCACCGTCGCGGAGGACTCGGGGCGGTCTGTGCCGTCGAGGTCGTCGAACGAGACGCGCGGCACGGCGACGTGCATGTCGATGCGGTCCAGCACGGCGCCGGTGACGCGCCGGGAGTAGCGATGGACCGTGGCCGGCGAGCACGTGCACTCGTGCACCGTATCGCCGAGGTAGCCGCACGGGCAGGGGTTGCGCGCCGCCACGAGCGCGAAGCTGGCCGGGAACGTCGCGCTGCCGGCGACGCGGGCGATGGTGACTACGCGGTCCTCGAGCGGTTGCCGCAGGACCTCCGTGACGCGAGTGTCGAACTCAGGCAGCTCGTCAAGGAAGAGTACGCCGCAGTGGGCGAGCGACACCTCGCCGGGTCTCGGCCAGGTGCCGCCGCCGACCAGCCCGGCGTTCGAGATCGTGTGGTGTGGGCTCCGAAAGGGCCTAGCCCGGATGAGGGGCGTGCCGCTTGGAAGGGCGCCCGCCACGGAGTATACGGAGGTGACCTCGAGCGCCTCACGCAGGGTCATGCGGGGCATTATCGAGGGCAGCGCCCGCGCCAGCATGGTCTTGCCCGCGCCTGGCGGGCCTGTAAACAGCAGGTTGTGGCCGCCCGCGGCGGCGATCTCCAGCGCCCGCCGCGCGTGCTCCTGGCCGCGGACCTCGGCGAGGTCGGTCACGTCGGCGACCGGGGTGTGGCCGCTCGTCTGAGGCGGCACGGGCCGCGGCAGCGCCAGCCCGCCGGTCAGGTGCGAGACCAAGGAGCTCAGGTCGGGGGCGCCTATGACCTCGAGCCCCTCGACGAGGGCCGCCTCGATCGCGTTGGCCTGGGGCGTGATGATCTGCTTGAAGCCCAGGCGCTTGGCGGCGGCGGCCACCGGCAGAATGCCTCGCGTGTGGCGCAGCGTGCCGTCGAGCGCCACCTCGCCGATGGCGATCGCGTCGGAGAGCCCGGCACCCAGTTGCCCGCTGGCGATCAGGATGCCCAGCGCGATCGGCAGGTCGAAGGCCGGACCGGCCTTGCGCACGTCCGCGGGCGACAGGTTGACGGTGAGCCGACCTTCCGGGTAGCTCAGCTCGGTGTTGCGGATCGCCGCCTCGATGCGGTCCTTCGACTCGCGCACGGACGCGTCCGGCAGTCCCACGATTGTAGTTCGCGGGAGCCCCCGGCGGATGTCCACCTCCACGCGCACCAGCGAGCCCTCGAGCCCGGCGAGGGCGCAGCTGAGCACGCATGACAGCACGGCGGAGACCTCCTCATCTATGCTCGTCGCCAGTCGCCAGTCGATCGTACAGCGACTGCGCGCCCCGCGGGATGGGGTGGGCGCCGCGTTGCCGACGCCGTCGCGCCGCCAGGCCGGGGTTATTCGCCGGGCCAATCGAATCGGTTATACTTCGCGTGCGCTGGTCGGACGCGCTACTGATATGCCCTGGGGTCCCTCCCATGACCATTGTCACGTCCAGTCCTCCCA
>JBJYWW010000067.1:7077-8526 GCA_046259645.1 Anaerolineae bacterium | reverse complement strand
AGAGCCTGGAGACACGGACGTGCGGGGCCTAGAGACGGACAGCGTGTTGTGGCAGTGCATCAGTTTGGGTATGTGGATTGAATCGGCAAACGAGACCATGACCACCGGCACGACGCTGCACGGGAGTCGAGCCCGAGGGGAGACGTGACATATGCAAGCTCACGACAAGGGACAGTCGGACGAGCGCGCGGTGATCGAAGGTGTACGGCGGGAATCCGCTGAGCGTGGCCGAATCTACAAGCCGCCGCGATTGACGGTGTTGGGCAGGCTCGGTGACGTGACGCTGGGCTCCCCGTTCCTGACTGGCGACTCAGGCGGGTCGATGTCAGAGCACCAGCCAGGACCCTAGCGCGACCTAGAGCGTACGAGTGGCCAGGGCTGTCTGCGACCGCCGCATACCGCAGCGGACCGCGAGGCAACCGAATGCCATTCCCAACGCTAGGGTCAGAAGACCGCGCACCGGCGGCCCGTTGGCCGCCGGTGCGTTCTTACGAATGACTGTTCAGGCTACGGCCCGACCGGCTACCGTCGGACCGCCAGGGCGTCTACGTTCTCTCCCCCGAAGCCGTGGCCCGAGCCATTCCAGAATAGCCCCGGCCCATACGTGCACTCGGTGTTGGCCCCCAACGTCTCGGGATGGCACACGAACGCGTCCGAGGCATCGCCCGAGCTGCCAGTAACCGAGAAGTCGCCCAAGGCAGTCAGGTACAAGTCCCCATTCGACGGATCGCGCCAGCATCCGTACGCGTCCTCTGATCGTCCCTCCAGCTCGACGTCGGACCCATCGAAGTAGGCGTGCCAGTCGCCCGCCGTCTCTGCCCCAAGCTGCGTAGGCTCGAACCGGACGAGGTCTTCGTCCTCTCCGACCAGGCCCGGCACGTCGAAGTCGCTCTTCGTGCTTAGCAGCAGATCACCATCGTCATCGAGCGCCAGCGCGTCGATGTCCTCGCCGCTGGAGTCGAAGCCGACGTCCGAGCCGTCGAAGAACCAGTAGAACGACCCGGCGGTGTCGTCGCCTGTGGAAGACGGCTCGAACAGCACTAGATCAGCGTCGCCGACCGTGCCTAATCCGTCAATCGAGATCGGACCGGAGAAGCTGAGCAGCAAGTCGCCGTCGCTCGCAAACGCGAACGCGTCGACGTCGGTACCGCCCAGGCCGACGTCGGAGCCGTCGAAGTACATCGCCCACGACTCGGCGTCCGTGTCGTATACCAGGATGTCCTCGTCCCTGAACGGTACGCCATCCACGCTTCCGCCGGTAGATGAGCTGACGTAGACCAAGTCGTTGGGCACGCTGGTCGGCGTGGCGCTTGGGGCAACCGTGGCAGTCGGCGGCTCTGGTGTATTTGTTGCTGTCGGCGGCACGTCCGTCGCGGTCGGCAGCGGCGTGTCGCTCGCGGTCGGCAGCGGCACGTCCGTCGCGGTCGGTAGCGGGGTCATGGTCGCGGT
>JBJYWW010000067.1:0-6977 GCA_046259645.1 Anaerolineae bacterium | reverse complement strand
TCGCGGTCGGCAGCGGCACGTCCGTCGCGGTCGGTAGCGGGGTCATGGTCGCGGTTGGCAGGGGCGTCAGCGTCGGCGGCAACGGCGTATCGGTGGGCGTCGGCGGCACTGGAGTGTCGGTCGCCGTCGGGGGCACCAGCGTGTCAGTGGCTGTCGGGGGCACCGGCCTGTCGGTCGCCGTCGGCGGCATCGGAGTCGCAGTCGGCGGCGTAGCCGTCGCGGACTCCGTTGCGGCCTCTGTCGGCGTCGCCGTGAGGTAGTAGCCGGCCTGGCGCACAGCCTCGTCGGCGTCGACACGTCCGTGGCCGTAGATCTCGTCGAAGCCCGTGTCACCCAAGTCGACCGCCGTTGTCTCCAGCAGCTCCCAGACGTCCGTGTGCGACAAGTCGGGGCGGACGTCCATCAGCAGCGCCGCGACACCGGCAACGTGCGGCGCGGCGAGGCTGGTGCCACCGGCGGACAGGTAGTCGCCGTAGCCGTTGCCCGACCAGTTGGTGGTGTCGATCGAGCTGCCTGGCGCCATCATCGTGAGCCAGCTGCCGTAGTTGGAGTATGACAGCCGCTCGTCGGACGCGTTGGTGGCGCCGATCGCCATCGTGGTCGTATATGCTGCCGGATAGAACAGCGCGGAGCCACCGCCGTTCCCGGCAGCGGCCACCACCAGCACTCCCGCATCGTAGGCGTTGAGCATCGCGTTGCGCAGGTTGTTCAGATCGACGGTGCCGCCGGCGCTGACGTTGATGATGTCCGCGCCGTTGTTGACCGCCCACACGACGCCGGCCGAGATGCGGCTGTACGAGGTGTTGCCGTTGTCATCGGTGACCTTGACGGGCATGAGCACAGTGTCACGGCCGATCGACGCTAAACCCGTGTTGTTGCCTGTGGCCGCTCCGATCACGCCGGCGACCCAGGTGCCGTGGCCGTAGTCGTCGGACGGGTCGTTGTCACCGTTGTAGATGTCAATGCCATCGACCCACTCTCCGTCGATGTCCTCGTGGCTCATGTCAAGGCCCGTGTCCACCACCGCCACGACGACGCCCGACGAGCCGGTTGTCGTGTCCCATGCATCGTCCGCGCCGATGAGCTGCGGCGCCCACTGCTCCGACGAGAATCGCGGATCGTTCGGAGCGTCCTGAATATGGGCGACGGCGTCCTCCTCGACGTATTCGACTTCCGGTGCCGTCGCCATGCTCGCGAGAGCGGTGTCTCGCACGACGTAGTCAACATGGCTAACGACACTCTCCAGGCCGCCGAGGGCACCGTCCGCTATGCCCGCCGAAGGCAGCGCCCGGCTCGGCTTGACCTCTGCAGGAGGCGCGTCAAACCGAACGACCAGCGCGTCGATCTCGGGAATCCACCGAACTGGCTGCAGGCCCCGACGTGTGGCGGTCAGGCGCGCCGCGGCCTCGAAGGTACCGGGCGCGAAGCCGACGACGTACTCGCCGGTGCCGTGGTGGCCCGGCGCCGCCGACACGTCGTCGACGCGCGTCGGAGCATGTGTGCCCAGTGCGGCTGTGGCCGTCTGCGCGGTGGCCAGCCCGATCGCCAGAACGGCGACCAGGCAGATAGCAACGACAGACGCGCCGGTAAGGAGACGTGGCATCTTGTCCTCTTCCGGTATCGGGCGCCGCGCACTCAACGAAGGGGGGTTGCGGGCACCGTCCGATAGGACGATAGCACATGTCGGTATGATGAGCATCAGCGACCGGCGCAGAAACGTCGCTAACGCATCAGAAACTCAGATACCTATGCACGCAGGTATGCTAGCGATCGTGGCCGGTGAGCACTCCCGCGGGCCCGGTTCGGAGCCCGCGGCCGCTAGCGCCCGGCGCGGCTAGTCGCCTCGGCCACTGAGCCGCTCGCGTCGGCCATGTCCGCCTCCGCCAGCCTCGTCCGCGCCTCTAGCTGTCGCCGCGCTAAGCGGTTGGCGGCTCCGAACCGGGCCCGCGGACCCTTGACTGCCGCCGAAGCTCGTAAAGCAGCGTCAGTGCCTCCAGGGGCGTCATGGAGTCGACGTCTAGCGCCTTGAGCGCCTCGACGACCGGGTGCTCGACATCGAACGGCGCGAAAAGGGCCAGCTGCCCGGTCGATTCACTCGGCGGCGGGCGCCGCTCGGTCCCCTGTAGCGGGACGTTGCCCTCCGCCTCCAGGCGCCCGAGGATCTCCCACGCGCGGCCTACCACATCGCGTGGCAGCCCGGCGAGCTCGGCCACGTGCACGCCGTAGGACCGGTCAGCGGCGCCGCGCTCGATGCGGTGCAGGAACACCACGCCGTCGCCCGTGTCCGTCACCGCCATGCTCATGTTGCGCACGCGGGGCAGCAGGTCCTCCAGAGCCGTGAGCTCGTGGTAGTGCGTCGCGAACAACGTCCGTGCACCCAGCCGCGGATGGTTGTGAATGTGCTCGATCACCGCCCAGGCGATGGCGATGCCGTCGTAGGTGCTGGTTCCGCGGCCGAGCTCGTCGAGGACGATCAGGCTGCGCGGGGAGGCGTGGTTCAGGATGCCGGCAGTCTCCACCATCTCCACCATGAAGGTGCTCTGGCCGGCAGCGATCTCGTCCTGGGCCCCGATGCGTGTGAAGATCCGATCGACCAAGCCGACGCGAGCCGCGTCGGCGGGCACGTAGGACCCGATCTGCGCCATGAGCACCGTGAGCGCCACCTGGCGCCCGATCGTGCTCTTGCCGGCCATGTTTGGACCGGTCAGCAGCACGATCTCGCCGTCGGCTATCGCCACATCGTTGGGGACGAACGGCTGGTCCTGCCGAACGCGCTCGACCACCGGGTGGCGACCGCCCTCGATGACCAGGTCGCGATCGTCGTACACCTCCGGGCGCGCGTACCGGTTGGCCACAGCGATCTCGGCAAGCGCCGCGAGGCAATCGATAGCGGCCACGTCGCGCGCCGCGGCCAGGATCTCCGGCGCCGCGTCGGCCACACGCTCCACGACCTGCCCGAACAGGCGGCGCTCGAGGGCGATGATGCGCTCCTCCGCATGCAACACCTCGCTCTCGCGCTCCTTGAGCTCCGGGGTGATGTAGCGCTCGGAGTCCACGAGCGTCTGCTTCCGCACGTAGTCGTCCGGCACATCGTTCGTCTTGGACTTCGGCACGGCCAGGTAGTAGCCGAACACCTTGTTGTAGCCAACCTTGAGCTTGGCTATGCCGGTCCGCTCGCGCTCGACCGCCTCGAGCCCCGCTATCCAGTCGCGCGCCTCGGCCACGGAGGCGTGGATCGCGTCGAGCTCTTCGTCGAAGCCGGCGCGCACCACCCCGGCCACACCGAGAGCGACTGGCGGCTCGTCGGCCACGGACGCGTCGACGAGGTCGGACACCGGCGAGACGTCCTGACCGCACCGCGACCGGAGCATATCGGGTAGGTCCGATCGGTCGCGCAGCTGATCGCTAAGGGCCGGTATGGTGCGCAGGCCGGTCGCGAGGGCCTGCAGCTCGCGCGGGCCGGCGTAGCCCGCCACCACGCGGTTCGTCAGCCGCTCCAGGTCCGGCATGCCCGACAACGCCTCGCGCAGCTCGGCGCGCAGCATCGAGTCGCCCACCAGCGCTTCCACTGCGTCCAGCCGCGCGTCGATCGCCGCCGCATCGACCAGCGGCCGATCGAGCCACGACCTTAGCAGTCGGGCGCCGAGCGCGGTCCGCGTTCGGTCGAGCACCCACAGCAGGCTGCCGCGACGCCGGCCGTCGCGGATGGTCCCCGTGATCTCCAGGTTGCGACGGGTCGCGGCATCCAGCGCCATGTAGGCCTCGGTCGAGTACGTGCTGAGCGCCGCCAGCTGCGCGACGGCGCCGCGCTGCGTCTCCTTCACGTAGGCCAGAACGCCGCCGGCCGCCGCGGCCGCGAGCGGCTCTTCATCGCAGCCGTAGGCCGCCAGGCTGGCGGTGCCGAAGTGATCGAGGAGGGCGCGCCTGGCCGTCTCGGCGTCGAGGCGCCAGTCGGGCAGCGGCATCATGGCTGCCGCGCAGCCTGCCAAGTCGAGCGCCGTCGCCAGCCGTCCGGCAAACGATGCGCCGAAACCTGGCAAGCCATCGGCTTCCAGCAGCGACGACCGGACCAGCAGCTCCGCCGGGCGCAGGCGCACCAATTCGTCAAGCAGGCGCCTCTCGGCATCGGTGCCGGCAATGACCGTGGTCGCGAACTCGCCGGTAGTCACGTCAGCGTACGCCAGGCCGAACGAGCCGTCGGCGTCGGCCACGGCGGTCAGGTAGTTGTTCGCGCGCTCGTCGAGCAGGTCGCCCTCCACGAGGGTGCCGGCCGTGACGACGCGCACGACCTCGCGCTCCAGGATCTGTCGTCCGCCGCCGGTCGCCGCCGGGGCCGGGTCGTCGTACGACGGCCGACGGCTCATGCGGGCCCGTTTCTCGGGGCTCGTCTCGGACCCGGACTGCTCGACGATCGCGACCTTCCGACCGGCGCGGACGAGCTGCGCGATGTAGCCATCCACGGCGTGGTATGGCACGCCGGCCATCGGCACGCGCTGGCCTTTCCTGACGGGCCGGCTGGTGAGCACGACGTCGCACACGTCGGCGACCGCCGCGGCGTCCTCGTTGAACGCCTCGTAGAAGTCGCCGAGCCTGAACAGGACGATGCAGTCGGGATGATCGGCCTTGATGTCCGACCACTGCCGCATCATCGGAGTCTTCGTCAATGCTCACGTCCTCAGGACTGCGACGCCGGGCGCGCCGCGCCGTCCTGCGTCGAGCCGTCTGGTGCTGCTCTCGAGAATGGAAGAGGGCACGCCGGAGCGGCGTGCCCTCGACACTTGCTAGTCCATGGCCGAGGCCGGCGGCCGTGTGCCGGTCCCCGGACCGGCGCCAAGCCGACCAGCCAGGTCGACGCTGGCTACGATACCTTCTCCTGCCACGACATGCACCAACCGCCGTCCGTGATGGGCCCCGGCACGAGCGTGCACGAAGCGCACTCGCCCTCGGCGCCGGCGGTGAACTGCTCGCAGTTGGTGCAGTTCTGACCCTCGGTCGTCGACTCGGGCACGTACTGGAGCCCCTCGCGGGTGGCCAAATCCGTCTCGCTCAGGCCCGAGGTGTCACTGCAGTCGACGGCCATGACCTCGCCGTCGGCCGCCCCTTCGGCACCGGTGTTGCCGTTGCCGGAGTCGGAGCCGCACGCCGCTAGAAGCGATCCAGCCCCCACGGCCGCGCCGAGCACGGCGCAGCGCTCGAGAAACGCACGTCGACTGATCTGGTTGCCGGTCATTGCTGTCTCCTCCTCATGTGGACTTGGAAGCCGCCACAGTAAATCAGGGTTCGACACCCATGTCAAACGTCGCGTCACCCTCCCGCCGAGGTCCGCCCGTCAGGAACCGCCTGACCTCCCGCAGGACCTCGCGCCGCGTGTCGGCGTCGACCTCGAACCATCGAATCCGCCTGTCGCTCAGGCGGAACCAGCTCGCTTGGCTTCGCGCCAGCCGGCGCGAGTCGCGACGGATCAGCCGCACGACCTCCTCGCGAGTGATGCGGTCTGGCCTCTCCGCCGGGGATGCTGCGTGTTGCCCCCCTGCCTCTGCGCCCGACGCCTCGAAGTATCCGCTCCACTCACCGTAGCCGACACCGCTCATCGAGGGGAGGTCGAACCCGTAGCCCGCCGCCAGCAGCCCACGCACCTCTTCCTCCAGACCGGCATCCAGCATCGCGTCGATCCTACGGTCGATCCGGTTGTACAACTCCGACCGCGGCCGAAAGAGCCCGATGACCAGGCTCTCGAACGGCGGCGCTTGCCGCGCCTGCAGCTCCGATATCGGCCGCCCGGTGAGCTCGTGCACCTCCAGCGCCCGGATCACTCGGCGCACGTTTCGCCGATCGATGCGCTCGGCGGAAATCGGGTCCACTTGCGCCAGCCGCGCGTGCAGCGCGTCGGACCCGCCAAGCGCTGCCTCCCGTCGCAGCCGTGCGCGAAGGTCGGTATCGGGCGGCACGCGCGGGATCCGCCAGCCTTCGAGCACCGCGGTCACGTACTGGCCCGTGCCCCCGGCCAAGATCGGCAGGCGTCCGCGAGCCGCGATGTCGTCGATCGCCGCGAGCGCCATACCCTGGACGTCTGCCAGCGTGAGCACCTCGTCCGGCTCGGCCACATCGACCAGGTGATGCGGCGCGCTGCCTCGCTCGCGCGCGTCCGGCTTGGCGGTGCCGATGTCCAGGCGCCTGTACATCTGGCGCGAGTCGAGCGACACCACCTCGCCACCGAGCTCGGCCGCCAGGTGCACGGCAACCGCCGTCTTGCCGACGGCCGTCGGACCGACCACGGCCACCACCTTGGGCCGTTGCGTCGCGGCATGCTCGGGTCTTCGGTCAGCCACCGACCGCGTTCCTGTAGTGCTCGGCGCGAACGACCTCGCCCCGCCGGCCCAGCTCGATCGCGACGACATCGATGCGCCAACTGCCGGGCCAGCGCGACTGCTGCACGTACGCCGCCCCGAGGCGCCGCAGCCGCGCCTGCTTGTCGCGCCCAACGCTCGCCTCCGGGGATCCGAACCGGTCTCCCCTTCTCGTCCGCACTTCCACCAGCACCAAGCAGTCGCCGTCCTCGGCAACCAGGTCCAGCTCGCCGAGCTTGCACCGCCAGTTGGCGTCGCGAATGCGCCAGCCCTTGGCTTCGAGCATGCTGCGCGCCAGGCGCTCGCCCTCGCGCCCAGTGGCGCGCCGCGGGTCACCGCCGCCCGAAGCCGCCTTCTCGCTACTCATGTGTCCGGTCCCGGCCAGCGGTCGATCCGCAACCCCCGCAGACTCGGCGCCGCCACGGCGGCGCGCCACGCCGCCCACTCGGCGATGGGGGCCCAAGTCAACCGGTGCTGAGGCGTGGGGCCCTCCACCCAAACGGCGCGGAGGTGCTCGCTCGAGCCGTAGCCCTTGTGCCCGTCGAAGGCATACCCAGGCCATGCGCTGGCCAGCTCGATCATGGCCGCGTCGCGTGACGTCTTCGCCACTACCGACGCCGCGGCGATCGA
>JBJYWW010000066.1:286-12282 GCA_046259645.1 Anaerolineae bacterium | reverse complement strand
CTGGTGATCAGCCGCTCGGCATCTTCCGGCGCCACCATCATGAGGTCGGCCAGCTCGTCGATGACGAGGACGAGGTACGGCAGCGCCGGCAGGCCCTTCGTCGCTGCGTGCTTGTTGTAGCCGTCGATGTTGCGGACACCGGTCTCGGCGAATGCCTTGTACCGGCGGTCCATCTCGCGCACGGTCCACTTCAGGACGCCGATCACGCTCTCGATCTCGACTACGACGGGGGTGGCGAGATGGGGCAAGCCGCGATACTGCGCCATCTCGACGCGCTTCGGGTCAACCAGGATCAAACGCAGCGTCTCCGGCGTGTGCGTGAGCAAGAGCGCGCAGATGATCGAGTTGATCGCGACGCTCTTGCCTGAACCGGTGGCCCCAGCGACGAGCAGGTGCGGCATTCCAGCCAAGTCCGCCGCCACGGCCCGACCGCTGGTGTCACGCCCGAGGGCTATCGGCAACACGCCCTTCGAGGCGGTCTTCGCGAACTGCTCGCTCTCTACCACGCTGCGCAGCGACACCAGGCTCATCGCGCTGTTCGGCACCTCGACGCCCACGTACGGTCGCCCGGGCACCGGGGCTTGGATTCGAATCGGGCTAGCGGCCAGCGCGAGCGCGAGGTCGTTCTGCAGCGACTTGATCCGGCTGACCTTGACCTTGGAGCGCACGCCCGCGCGCTCGACATAGCCCGGCTCGAGCCCGAACTGGGTGATGGACGGGCCGCGGTTGATCTTCACGACGGTGGCCGGTATGCCGAACTCGGCGAGCGTGTCCTCGATGACCCGGCCCATCGCTTCGGCCTCGTCAGACGTGGTCTGCGCCTCGGCTACCACGTCGAGAACGTCCTGCACCTGCGGAATCCGCCATCGCTGCGGCAGCTGCCCCGCCACGGAGTCGCCCAGGCGGCTCGCCGCGGCGCTCGAACCCATGTCGCCCGAGGTCGCCGTTCCATGAGCGTCCGCGCCGGCGCCCGAGGGGCCTGTGCTGGCACCCGGGCCCTCGCTCCCTTCTCCCGAGCCGTCGTGATGCTCGTCGGCGCTCGCGGCCAGGCCGCCGGCAGCGAGGTCGAACTGACGGCCTGCGTCCGAGACCCGCGCCGCGAGAGCGGCACGCCGGCTCCGACGGCGCGCCAGGTCGGGTCGGCTGGCCCACGCCGCCGCGGCTGCGCGCCGCAAGCCCTGCGCCGTGAGCAGCGCGGTCTCCTGCAGCGGTCGCGCCAGCGCAAGGCTCACGCCGAGCATCCCGAGCACGGTCAGCGTGACCACTGACGGCGCCGTGCCCAGGTTGATCTCGAGCGCGTTCGCCACGGCGTACCCGAGCCACCCGCCGCCGCTCGAGTCATCCGCGATCCCACGCAGCGTCTGCTCCTCGGAGGCCAGCAACCAGGCGACGAGGTGCAGCAGGCCCATGACCGAGACGAACAGGATCAGGCCGCCGAGGGGCCTCTCCCACCTCAGGCTGTCCTCGTCGGCCGCGTGCATTACGAGCCAGATGCCGAGCGCGCCGACGGCGACCGGTACGATCGCCGCGCCCCAGCCAAGTAGCCACTGCAGCGCCCCAAGCCAGCGCTGCGTCAGCGCGCCGCCGTGGCTGACGAAGGAGATCAGGGTCACCACGGCGAGCACGAGCAAGAACGCGCCAGCCACCTCGCGCCGGCGCTGCGTCGTGACGACGCTTCGCGTGGCGCTGGCGGCTCGGTTGGATGTCCTGCGCTTGGTGCCCCCGGTGCGGGTCGGGGCATTCTTGCGACGGGTCAAGCTACCTCCCGATCGGCCGTCGCGCGGCTGCCGGCTGGGCTGTCTCCTTGAAGCGCGTTATGTCCGGCACGGGCATTATACCACGCCGCCTGCCGTACCCGGCCGCCATGGGCCCGTGCGGGCGGCGCCATGCAAGTCCCTGTCACCGCCCGCTGTGGGTTGACATGCCTCGAGGCCATCGTAGAATGCCCGACCATGTCGCGATCAGAGCGTCCCCCGTCCGCCGCATCGTGCGGCGGCGCGGGACTCGGGATCCTTGCACCATGCGCTGCGTGACCGGCCTCTACGACGCCCCGGCGACGGCCGCCGCCGCGATCGCCGACCTGAGAGCCGCCGGCTTCGCTGCCTCCGATCTTTTGGTCGAGCCCGCACGCGCGTCCCGGTTGCTGATGGCATCGCCGGCGCCCGCGGACCAGGTGGCGGCTCCGACGGCTCAGGTGGCGGCGCCCGCCGATCAGGTAGCGGCTCCCTCGCCACCACGCCAGCACCCATCTGATGCACCGGGCGGAGCCGCGGAGCGGCTCGCGGCCTTCGGCTTGCCGCCGCAGGCGGCGGAGGCTTATGCCGCCGCGGTCGGTCGCGGCGCGATTGTCATCGTGGTCCGCGCTCCGACGCTCTCCGCCCCCGTCGCGGCCGCCGCTCTCGACGTGCCCGGGGTACTCGACCTGGAAAGGCACGCAGCGCGAGTGCAAGCAGACCCCAACATCGAGTACCGCTGGAGCGACTGACCTCCACGGCACGGGCCGCAGCTCGCACTAGAACATCCTTTCTCATTGCGTCCGAAGTCTGCTATACCTTCTGTCGGCGCGCACCTCACGCGCGTCGAGGGAGCGCAGCCCAGTGACCGATGCCAGTCCCGGCCAGAACGAGCTCCGGCGCCTGGTCCGAGACTTGAAGACTAGCCCCCGCTTCGGTGGTCAGATCACCGCCGTGCACGAGATCGAGGCCGTCCAGGCCCGGCACGCAGAGTGGCCCCCGGACATACACGCCGAAGTCCTGGCGGCCGCGCGGGACCTGGGGTATGAGCGGCCGTACTCCCACCAGGCGGCCGCACTGCAGTGCTTGAGCGGCGGCTCGAGCGTGGCCGTGGTGTCCGGCACCGCCTCGGGCAAGAGTCTCTGCTACGTCCTCCCGGCTCTAGATGCCCTCGTGCGAGATCCGCGGTCGCGGTCGCTCATGCTCTTCCCGACCAAGGCCCTGGCCCACGACCAGCTTGCCGCGCTGTCCGACTGGGATGCCGCCCTCGCGAGCGTCGACGTCACGGCGCGCGCCTACGACGGCGACACGCCGAGCCGCTCGCGCTCGCGGATCAGGCGCGAGGGCCGGATAATCGCCACCAACCCCGACATGCTGCATGCGGCCATCCTGCCGCACCACTCTCGGTGGTCGGCACTGCTGGGCAACTTGTCGCTCGTGGTCGTCGACGAGATGCACGTCTACCGCGGGGTGTTCGGCAGTCACGTGGCGAACGTCCTGCGGCGGCTGCGACGCGTCGCCCGGTTCTACGGCTCAGATCCGCTTTTCGTGCTCACGTCCGCGACCATCGCCAACCCGGGTGAGCTCGCGCATCGACTCACAGGCGACAGGGTGGCGGTCGTCGACGACGACGGCTCGCCGCGCGGCCGGCGCACGTTCGTCTTCTACAATCCGCCGGTCGTGGACGAGCGCCTCAACATTCGCCGCAGCAGCTTGCTCGAGGCCGAGGCGTTGGCTCGCCACTTCGTGTCGGGCGACGTCCAGACGATCGTCTTCGCCCGTAGCCGTCAGGCTGCCGAGCTCGTCGTGCGGTACATCGACGACGGCTTGGCCGAGCGCGGGCACGCGATCGCGGGTACGGACTCCGACGAGCACGGCGTGACCACGGCTCGCGAGGCGCCCGCGCCGCCTGGCAAGCCGCACTCGGCTCGCGCGTCGGGGGCCTCTGCACCAGTGGTTCGCGGATACCGCGGCGGCTATACGCCCTCGGAGCGCCGCGAGATCGAGCGCGGCTTGCGGCACGGCGACGTGCGCGGCGTAGTGGCGACGACGGCCTTGGAGCTGGGGATCGACATCGGCGACCTGGACGTGTGCGTGATGGCCGGCTACCCGGGCACCGTCGCGAGCACATGGCAGCAGTCCGGTCGTGCCGGCCGGCGCTCCGCCGACTCGGTCGCCGTGCTCGTGGCGTCCGCGTCGCCGCTCGACCAGTTCATCATCCGGCATCCGGAGTACGTTCTGGACAAGTCACCTGAGCACGCCCGACTGGACGCGGACAACCTGCCGATCCTGCTCGACCACGTGCGCTGCGCGGCGTACGAGCTGCCCTTCAAGAGCGACGAGGCCGCCATGCCGTTCGGCGGATCAGCCGCGGCCGGGGACGACGCTGTCGCGCCGCCCGAGCCCCCCGGCGGAGGGGCGCCAGCCGACTCGACGGTGGCTAACGTACCGGCGGCCGACAGCAACCCGGCGACTGAGGGCGACGCGACGAGGCCTCCTGCGGATCGAGGCGACCCGGCGGCGAAGGGCGCCGCGGCCGACCGGCGGACCCCGACGGTGGCCGAGTTGCTGGCGGTGCTCACCAAGCTGGGTGTCGTGCGACGCACGGACGACGCGTGGTACTGGCTGTCGGACGAGTACCCCGCCGCCGGCGTGAGCCTGCGGACCTCCGGGCCGGACGCGGTGACCATCGTCGAGAGGCGCGACGACGGCGAGCACGACGTGCTGGGCACGGTCGAGCGCGCCACGGCGCCCGTGCACGTGCATCCTGGCGCGGTGTACATGCACGACGGGAGCACGTACAGGGTTGAGTCGCTCGACTGGGAGAAGGGGCGCGCGATCGTGTCGGCCACAGATCCGGCGACCTACACGCGAGCCTGCTCGCGGGTGGATCTCAGACCGACGCGGGTCGATGCCCGGCGCGGCGCAGGTGGGGCCGAGCTGTCCCACGGCGAGCTCGAGGTGCGGTCGCGCGTCACCGGCTACCGCGAGATCAGGTTTCGGACGCACGAGGTGATCGGATGGGGTGACGTCGACCTGCCCGAGCAGGTCAGCCTGTGCGGCGGCTATTGGTTCACGCTCGGAGAGAGCGCCGTGGACGACCTGCGGGAGGTAGGCAGCTGGCGCGCCGACAGCCGCACCAGCCGGGGGCCCGACTGGGGCGTCCAGCGCGACAGGGCGCGCGAGCGGGACGGCTACCGCTGCCGCATGTGCGGCGCCGCCGAGCGCGAGGGACAGGAGCATGACGTGCACCACGTCCGCCCGTTCGCTGACTTCGTGAGCGGCGCTGGCGACCGCTCCGCGTACGCCCGGGCCAACGAGCTGGACAACCTCATCACCCTGTGCAAGAGCTGTCATCGCGCAGCGGAGCGGGCGCTCGGGCTGCAAGGAGCTCTCACCGGTGTGGGTCACGCGCTCGAGCACGTGGCCGCGCTGCACCTCATGTGCGACGCGCGCGACATCGCGGTGAGCACCGCGGCCCGGGCTCCGTGGACGGGCCGACCGACGGTCGCGCTGTTCGAGCGCGCGGTGGCCGGAGTCGGCTTCGGATCTGCGCTGTTCGATCTTCACGAGCGCCTGGTGGGCGCCGCGGCGCAGCTGATCGGCGACTGCCCTTGCGACAGCGGCTGCCCTTCATGTGTCGGCCCCACCGCGGAGGACGGGCCATCAGCCAAGGCGCATGCGCTGGCGGTGCTGCGCGTGCTCGGAGCGTGACCACGAGGCCGCGGGCCGGCGCGTTTTCGACTCGTCCCGGGGGCACTCCACCGTCCGCCGCACGCGATTGCGGCGGCTGGTTTCGCTGTGCTACCATGAACTGCAAGATGGGGCGCGACGCCCCGCTTGCGCGCCCAAGTGGCGCGCTTTTCGCTTGTATGGCGGCAGCATTGAACCGCGAGACGTGATGCCTGGGACAGCCATCACGCGCTTGCCGGTCTAGCCGGCTGCGCCGCAGCACGACACGGAGTGCCAGCATGGGACAGACCGACGCGACCACGGGCACGCGAGCCGTGACTCTGGCCCCAAACGTCCCGCGCGCGAACATCCGTCCGGACGCCGGGCTGACGTTCGACGATGTGCTGCTCGTCCCACGGTACTCGGAGATCGCGTCGCGGCACGACGTCGCAACGGACACCCGGTTCACGCAGAACACCAATCTGTACATCCCCATCGTCAGCGCGAACATGGACACGGTCACCGAGAACGAGATGGCCATCACGATGGCGCGCGCGGGCGGCATTGGGGTCATTCACCGGTTCATGCCGCTCGAACGGCAGGTACGCGAGGTGCGGCGGGTCAAGCGAGCAGAGTCCCTCGTCGTCGAGAACCCGTTGGCGCTGCCGCTCGACTCGACCGTCCGCGACGCGCGCGACGCGATGGAGCAAAACGGCGTCGGCGGCATCATCGTCGTCGACGACGACAACAAGGTCGTCGGGATCGTCACGCGCCGCGACATCATGTTCTCGTTCGACGGCGGCGACGAGCGGCCGTTGAGCGCGGTGATGACCAGCGGTGACAAGCTGATCACCGCGCCCAAGGGAACCTCGTTCGATCAGGCCCGCAGGATCCTCGACCACGAGCGGATCGAGAAGCTCCCGCTGGTCGACGCCGAGGGCCGCCTCGCCGGGCTCATCACGGCCAAGGACGTCGAGCACTTGATGCACTATCCCCACGCGACCAAGAACGACAAGGGGCAGCTGTGCGTCGCGGCGGCGGTCGGCGTCCGGCCCGGCTACGTCGAGCAGGCGGGCGCTTTGCTCGACGCCGGCGCGCACGCACTCGTGATCGATATCGCCCACGGCGACTCGGCCAACGCCATCAACGCAGCCAAGGCGCTGCGCTCGGAGTACGGCAGTAGCTGGGACCTGATCATCGGCAACGTAGCGACCGCCGACGGCACGCAGCGCCTGATAGATGCGGGCGCCGATGCCGTCAAGGTCGGGATCGGGCCCGGCTCCATCTGCATCACCAGGCTGGTCACCGGCTTCGGCGTCCCCCAGCTCAGCGCGGTCGCCGAGGCCGCTGCCGTGGCCGGCCCGCAGGGGATTCCCGTCATCGCTGACGGCGGCATCCGGAACTCCGGCGACATCGTGAAGGCGCTGGCGGCTGGTGCGCAGACGGTAATGCTGGGCAGCTTGCTGGCGGGGACGCGCGAGGCGCCGGGCATCGTGGTTGTGCGCAACGGCCAGCGCTACAAGCTCACGCGCGGCATGGCCAGCCTCGGCGCAACGATGTCGCGCGACGACCGGGAGCAAGGGGCGGCGGGAGAGACGGAGATCAAGCGCGAGTACGAGCGAGTGGTCCCGGAGGGAGTCGAGGCCACCGTCGCCTACCGCGGACCGGTCGAGGACATCCTCCACCAGCTCGTCGGCGGGCTGCGTAGCGGGCTCAGCTACGGCGGCGCGCGAACGATCGAGGAGCTGCAGGAGAACGCTGAGTTCGTCCGGTTGACGCCCGCCGGGCTTCGGGAGAGCGGCCCGCACGACGTCGACCAGCTGTAGGCTGTAGCCGCTGGCACGCTTCTCGCTGGGCGCCGTCGCAGCTGCCGGCGCGGCATCCGGCAGACCGCGAGAAGGAGACCCCCATTGGGCCAGCGTCGACGGTACCATCCTCGCGACTTCGGGGACGTGCAGTGGCGCCTGCTGCTCGACTTCGCGCTCGAGCGATGTGACGCCTTCGAGTGCGCCATCCCCTACCGCTACATCGCACTCGACCTGGCCAACGCCCCGCTGTGGCCCGCGGAGCTCGAGACGCTGCGCGGCGACGTGGTCGGACGGCACGTCAGCATGATCCGCCGCGACGTGCTGCAGGAGTACGCCACGCAGTACGTGCGGTTCAGATCGACGTCAGCCGTTCGGCGCTACGTCCGATCCCTGCCGCGCCTCGAGGACTGGAGCTGGCCTGACGGCACGCCCGAAGACCCGCTGTTCGTTCGCGGTGACTCGACGATCCTGAGCACGGAGAGCCCCGCCGGGCGCATCACGGTGTACGCCGACAACTCCGACATAGAGGACCTGTCGGACGTCGGGATCCATCTGATCGAGCCGCTCGACGTCAAGGCCGAGCCCTGGCCGACCCCTTAGGGCTCCGGCGCGGAGGCCTAGCCCTGGCCGACCCCCTAGGGCTGCGGCGCCGCGGTAGGCACCGGCAAGAACGTCACGCGCCAGTCGTGGAACGGCCAGCCCGTTCCGTTGTCGCCGTCGTCGATGAGCACGTACCAGCAGTACTTCTCGTTGAGCGTGAAGCCCGGGGGCGGTCGTGACAACTCGTACTCGGACACGTGGCCCAGGGTCGGCGTCCTGTACGCGCCGTAGCGGTTATCGACCTCGCCGCACCCCCTGAACAACGACCAGTAGTACTCCTCGCCCTTGTTTGGTCGGGCGTCCCACTTGAACAGGATGGGCAGCGATTGAGCGCAGTCGTGACATATCGCGCGCAGCTTCAGGTCGGCCACCTCGAACACGCCGACGTCGACCACGTCGCCGGGCTCGATGGCCAGCACGGGCAGGCTCCACCAGCGGTGGAGGAACAGGTCCGTGCCCTGGAACTCGCCGTCTAGGTCGTTGCGCCACCACACCTGGTACGCGTCGCCGTCGGCCAAGGGCGCCGGGTTCTCGAAGGCGAACTCGCCGCCCTCCTCTGAGACGGCTCGGTCGACCACCACCCACTCGTCGCCGACGCACTCGTGCTCCGCGAAGCCCGCGCAGTGCCGCAGCTCGATCTGCGGGAAGAACGGCAGACCGTAGCCGGCCGGCAGCGGCTCCCCGTCCACGGTGATCTTGCCGACGATCCGGCTCGGGTTGGCAACGCTGGTCGGCGTCGGGGTGTTGGTGGCCAGCGGCGTGATCGATGCCGGGACGGGGACCGTGCCGGTAGCGCTCGGGGTTGGCGTCGCCGACACACCCTCGGTCGGCGGAGTGTCGGTGGGCAATTCAACCGGCTCCGTCGGCGAAGGTGTCGGCAGCGGCGCCACGGGACGCGCCAGGGCGTCCCTCGCCACCCGGTCCCACGCCAGCGGCAGGTAAGCGAGCACGTCGCTGTCACCGCTCTGTGACGTGCCGCCGCCGGCTCGCCCGGGATCCGCCGCTTGCGCCAGGGCCGCGAGCGAAAGCGCGGCGACAGCGGCCGTCACTGCTATTGCCACAGGCAACGCGCGCCGGCGCGCACCGAGTAGGGTCTCGCCACCAAGCATCGTCCGCCCCCTTTGCCCCCGTCCGGCAGGTGCGCTCACGGGTGTCGTCCGCCAAGGCGGCCGTCACCCGCGGCGGTGAGAGCTAGCGCAGCAGGGCCAGCGCCGGGTCCACCACCTCGAAGTTCTCCAGCAGCTGCGGGATGAACCAGAGCATCCACACGTGATACGTCTGGCCGTGGCCCACCTCTTCGCCACCATCGACCTCGACGAACCAGCAGTAGTGCATGTTGTACTGCAGCGTGGGCGGCAGCCGCTCGACCAGGTACTCCGTCTTCGCCGTGCGCGGCGACTGCCAGGCCCCATCACGCTCCTCGAGCTCTGAGCAGCAGTCGCAGATCGACCATCTGTACAGACCGCCCTCGCCCTCCCATGCGTCCCAGGTGAACAGCCACGGCCAGCCCTGGTAGCCCGTGCCGTGCGACGGCCCCGTGAGATCGAAGTCGGCCAGCTCGATGTCGGCTAGCTCGACCTCGTCGCCGGGCTGGAACTCCTCTACGCGCGGCGCGTACCAGATGCCGACCCACAAGTCGGCGCCGTCGACGTCGAACTCCCCGAACTTGCCGTTCTCGTTGAACCACACCACCTGGTAGTACTCGCCCTCGGCCAGTCCGTCCGGCACGCGGAACTCGAACCGCCCGTCGTCCACGACACCGGTCCGGCCGATCACGTCACACGTGTCGTCGGACCCGTCCTCGCCGAGTACGCACCGCTGCAGGAACAGGCCCGGACCGAAGCCGTCCCCCATGCCGTACGCCATGGGCTCACCTTTGTCGGTGAGACGGCCGCGTATCGCTCCCGCGACGGCGGCCGTTGGAGTGGCCGACGGCAGGGGAGTCAGCGTCGGCGGCAGGTCAGCGGTGCCGGTGGGCTCGGGCGTATCTGACGGGCGCAGCGTGGCCGTCGGCGCCGCGATCGTGGGCAGCGAGCCGTAGTCCGCAGCGTTGCCCAACAGGGGCAGGACGATGACATGATCGTCCTGCTCCGGGCCAGCTTGCACGGAGATCGCGCCCAGAAGCACCAGCGCGACGAGCGATCCAATGACGACGATCAGCGACACCCGACCCATCTCACGGCTTATCTCACGGCGCATGCCCATACCTCGCTATTCGCTGGCGCTCACGAGCGGCAATGTAGCACATCGACCGGGCTTCGTCACACGCTATTGTCCGACTCGCGGCGCACGATGACGAAGGCGGTAGCCGTCCGCCACGTGCGCGGCGGCTGCCCGACTAGAGCGCGGAATGCGCGCTCTGCCGCCGCCAGCTCGTCGGTGCTCAGCTCCTCGCCCAAGGCGGCGGCGTATGAGGCATCGGCGCCGAACCAGCGCTCGACGAGACTCCCGGTCACCGGCAGCATCACCTCGCCCCGGTGCACCTCGCACTTGGCTCCGCTCAGTCCGGCGTCTTCCAGCGCCCTCTCGAGCGACTCGATGTCGAGGACGCGCGCATCGCCGCCTGCGTGTGCGCCGGTCGCATCCGCCCCAGACCGTCCGCCGACGGCCCCGGTCACGACGGCGCTCCCGCCGAAGGCCCTGGTCACGCCGGCCCGCCCAATGCCGGTCGTGGCGCCGCCCTCGGCGCGTGCGACGCGCTCCATCAACTCGGCGTCCAGGGCCTCCGGGTCAAGCAGCTCGGACGGCCGGGATCCGGACAGGGGAAGCGCCTCGGCCAGGCTCAGGCGGCCCCCAGGGGCAAGCAAGTCCCAGGCCGCCCGCAGCAACGCTGAGGGGTCGGGGTGACCGGCAAGTACATTGCGCCCGACGATCGCATCGAACGAGACGTAGGCCTCTCCACGCAGCGCGAGCAGATCAGGCAGCTCCTCGATAGGGCACGCCAGGACGGTCGGCCCAACGGTGGCATCGCCGACGCCGCCGTACGACGCTAGGGCCTCGGCAGCGGCGCTGTCCGTCGCGAGCGCCCAGACTCCGCCCTCGGGGACCTTGCGCACGGCCTCCCAGGTCAGCAGCCCAGAGCCCGCGCGCAAGTCCAGCACACGGTCGTGACGGCTGAGCGCAGCGCCCTCGAACACCCGGTCGCGCAGATATGCCGCGCGGTCCCCGGCGTCACCGGCGGCCCGGGCAAGCCAGCGGTCGCGCTCGCGGCTGACGCTCTCGCCGCTGTACGTAAGCGTCTCCGACGGCGCTCCGAAGTCGTCGTCAAGCATTGCTGACAGCTGCGCTTCGCGCCGGCGCAGCACCTGCTCGCGCACCCCAAGCTCCGCGCCCTCGACGGACGGCTGGTAGAACACGCGCCCCTGCAGCTCGCCCGGCAGGTACTGCTGCGCCACCCAGTGGTCGCGGTAGGCGTGCGGATAGAGGTAGCCGGCCCCGTGCCCGAACCCGGCGCCGTCCCGATTGGCGTCCTTGAGGTGCGCCGGAACCACGCCGCCGCCCTGGGACTCGACTGCGTCAAGCGCGTCGAAGAACGCCATCGTCGAGTTGGACTTCGGCGCCGTCGCCAGATACAGCGCGGCTTGGGCCAGGTGGAAGCGGCCCTCTGGCAGCCCGACGTAGTCGTAGGCCCTGGCGCAGCCGACCACGACGCCGACTGCGGACGGGTCGGCGAGCCCGACATCCTCGGACGCGAGGATCAGCATGCGGCGGAAGATGAACCGCGGGTCTTCGCCAGCGTAGACCATGCGCGCGAGCCAGTACAGCGTCGCGTCGGGATCGCTGCCGCGGACGCTCTTGATAAAGGCGCTGATGGTGTCGTAGTGCGCATCGCCCTCCTTGTCGTAGAGGACAGCGCGCCGCTGAATCGAGTCCTCGGCGACCTCGACAGTGATGCGCACCCGCCCGGCGGCGTCCGCGGGCGTGGTCTCGACAGCCAGCTCGAGCGCGTTCAGCACGCCTCGGGCGTCGCCGCTGGCCACATCGATCAGGTGCTCGAGCGCCCGGTCGTCGAGGGCCACGTCGAGCTCGCCGTAGCCGCGATCGGGGTCGGCTAGGCACGCGATGGCGATGGCGCGGAGGTCGTCGTCCGTCAGTGGCAGCAGCTGGAACACGCGGGAGCGCGAAACCAGGGCCTTGTTCACCTCGAAGAACGGGTTCTCGGTCGTCGCGCCAACCAGCACCA
>JBJYWW010000066.1:0-276 GCA_046259645.1 Anaerolineae bacterium | reverse complement strand
CGTTCTCGACCCACGGCAGCAGAGCATCCTGCTGCGCCTTGTTGAAGCGGTGCACCTCGTCGACGAAGAGGATCGTGCGCTGGCCGTACATGCCGCGCCGCTCTTTCGCCTCGTCGATGGCGGCGCGGATGTCGCGCACCCCTGACAGCACGGCATTGAGCGCCACGAAATGGGCCTGCGTAGTGTTGGCAATGATCCGCGCCAGCGTCGTCTTGCCGGTCCCGGGTGGGCCGAGGAAGATGACGCTGGTGAGCTGATCGGCCTCGATCGCTCGTC
>JBJYWW010000065.1:0-6664 GCA_046259645.1 Anaerolineae bacterium | reverse complement strand
GATTGCCGCGAGGTGGCGGAGATTGGGCGCGGGCAATCCGAACGGACTTCTCGACGCGCTGACCGGCCGCTCGTCAAACGCGTTGCCGATCGCCCGCTCGAGACCGAGCACGAAGCCCGGATCGGGCTCCGCCGACGGCGCCAGGCCGCCGGCGGCCAGCGCGGCCGCCGCCGCGGCCAGCCCGGCGGCGTCGGCGCCGAACGCCTCGCGCACCTCTGCCGCCGGCACGCCCGCGCGCCAGCTCGACAGCGCAGCGTCCAGGCGCTCGGGCTCGTTCCACGCGGGGAGCTCGCCCCAGGCGTCGGGCGCGTCCAGCGCGCTGGGTTCGTACCGCGCCGCGGATTCGTCCCGCGCAGTCGCTCCGTGCCACGCCGCGCGATCCTCCCGCTCAGCGCCCCCGCTCGCGCCAACCGCGCCTTCCGAGTCACTCCGCTCGAAGCTGCTCATCATCCCATTGCCCCGCAATCTCATGCGCGCGCCGCAGCGCGCGGTGGAGGAGGACCTTGACGTTGCCCTCCGTGGTGCCCATCTCGCGCGCAGTCTCCCTGACCGATCTGTCGCCCAGGACGCGCAGCTCGACGACGCGGCGGTAGTTGTCCGGCAGGCGCTCGAGCACATGCCGGCCCAGCGCGGTGACTTCGGGCCGGGCAGGAGGAAGCTCGTTCTCGGTGGCCAAGTCGCGTGGAAGGTCGGCCGTGCGCACGCCGCCGTTGCGCCGCCAGTGATCGCGAAGCTGGTTGCGCGCGATGGCGTAAAGCCATGTCCTGAAGCTGGACCGGTGTTGGTACGTGTCGATCGCGCTCACAAGCCGCATGAAGGTCTCGCTGGTCAGGTCCTCGGCATCCTGCTGGCTGCCAAGCTGGTTCACCGCGAAGCCGTAGACCTCGCCGACATAGCGCCTGTAGAGCTCAACGAGCGCCGCGCGATCGCCTTGCTGCGCTAGCCGCGCCAGCGTGTCGTCCGATTGTCCCGAGCTACCGGTCATTGGCGCCGCCGAGGGCTTGGTCCGTTGCCGCATCAGGAGTGACGTTCGACGGTTACAGCTAGCGGCCGCCGGCGCGACTCTCGACGCGCGCAGCGGCCTCCAGCGCGCCGCGCAAGGTCGACAGCCACTCGCTCGGCGCGCCGTCGAGCGCCAGGGACAGCTGATGGCGACCCACGCGGCTGTCTGGCGGCAGAGCGCTCATCAGGGCACCGCGGCTGAGATCGTGATCGTCAGGCCACCACACGACGGCGCGATGGCCGTCGCTGCCTATGCTCCGGGCGCCGGCCAGGTGCGCCAGCACCCGGAGACGCAGCACGACGAGGAGGTTGGACACCGGTGCAGGCGGCGCACCGAAGCGGTCGGCGAGCTCGCGCTCGAGGTCGACCACGTCGTCCAGCGCATCGATAGCGGCCATCCGGCGGTACAGCCGCGTGCGCTCCGACGTCTCGGCGATGTAGTCCTCGGGCAGGTGCGCGTCCAGAGGCAGGTCGACAGTCGGGAGGGTCCCCGGGTCGATCGACTCCAGCTCGCGACTGACGCTGTCGGACACGACCGGTTGGTCCGCTTGGAGCTTCTTGATGGCCTCGGCGAGCAGCCGCGTGTAGAGGTCGAGCCCGATCGCGGTCACCTGGCCGTGCTGACGCGCGCCGAGGATCTCGCCGGCGCCCCTGATCTCGAGGTCGCGCAGCGCCAGCCGGAAGCCGGAGCCGAGGGTGCTGGCGTCCGCCAGCGCGTCAAGTCGCTGCTTGGCGTCATCGGGAAGCTCGTGGCCCGGCGGATAGAGAAGGTAGGCATACGCGCGCTGCGCGCTCCGGCCCACTCGCCCGCGCAGCTGGTGCAGCTGCGCCAGCCCGAACCTGTCGGCGCGCTCGACGATCAGCGTGTTCGCGTTCTGGATGTCGAGCCCGCTCTCGATGATGCTCGTGCACACCAGCACGTCGACGGCGCCGCCCACGAAGTCGAGCATCGCCTTGGCCAGCTCGCCCTCGTGCATCTGCCCGTGGGCGACGCCGATGCGGGCCTCGGGCACGAGCTTGCGCACCTTCTGGGCGATCATCTCGATGCCCTGGACCCGGTTGAAGACGTAGAAGACCTGCCCCCGACGTCCCAGCTCACGCCGTATGGCCTGCCGGACCAGGTTGTCGTCGGTCGGGCCGACGTGCGTCACCACCGGCAGCCGCTCGTCCGGCGGCGTGTCGATCATCGTGAGGTCGCGCAGGCCGGATAGCGCCATGTGCATCGTTCTTGGAATCGGCGTGGCGGTCAGCGTCAGGGTGTCGACGTCCTCGCGCAGCTGGCGCAGCCGCTCCTTGTGCTTGACGCCGAAGCGGTGCTCCTCGTCGATGATCAGCAGTCCCAGGTCGTGGAACTGGACGTCCTGTGACAGCAGGCGGTGCGTCCCAATGACGACGTCGACCTCGCGCGTGGCCAGGCGGTCGATGATGGTCGCTTGCTGGGCGCGGTTCTTGAAGCGCGACAGCATCTCGATGCGCACGGGGAACGGGCTCAGCCGCCGCTTGAAGGTGTCGTAGTGCTGCTGGGCCAGCACGGTGGTCGGCGCCAGCACCGCCACCTGCTTGCCGCCCATCACGGCCTTGAAGGCGGCCCGCAGCGCGACCTCCGTCTTGCCGAAGCCCACGTCGCCCACCACCAGCCGGTCCATGGGGCGGTCGCTCTCCATGTCGCGCTTCACTTCCTCGATCGCGCGGAGCTGGTCGTCGGTCTCGAGATACGGGAAGGCAGCTTCCATCTCGGCTTGCCACGGGGTGTCGGATGCGAACGGCGTCCGGCGCGCGACCTCCCGCTTGGCATAGAACTCGAGCAGCTCGCGCGCGATGTCCTCGACCGCCCTGCGTGCGCGCTTCTTCGCGCGCTCCCAGTCGGCCGTCCCGAGGCGGCTGACGCTCGGATCGACCTCGCCGACGCCGACGTAGCGGGCCACGCGATCCGCCTGGTGCGTCGGCACGTAGAGCATGTCGCCCTGCGCGTACTCGATCTGCAGGTACTCGCGCTCGGCCGCGCCCGACCGCATGCGGGTCAGGCCCCGGAACAGACCGATGCCGTGCTCGATGTGCACCACGTAAGTGTCGGGCGCCAGCTCGGAGAAGAAATCGGTCCGCTCCGCCGCGCTCGATCGCTGCGCCTGTCGGCGCCGATGTGGCATCCGCCAGCCGAATATCTCTCCGTCTGTGATGACGACCATCCGCACGCCGTCGTGCGTCATCGTCCAGCCCCGGCCGAGCGCGCCGTGGACCAGAGCCAGGCCGCCAGGGCCCGGAGCGGCGCGCAGGCTCGTCTGCGGTGCAACGTCCACGCCAGCGTCCGACAGAAGCTCGGCGAAGCGCGGCGCTTGCCGCGTCACGACCACGACCGCGTCGCCGCGCTCGCTGGAGTTGGCGGCATCGAGCACCGCCTCCTCCACCCGCCCACCGTAGGGCGGTGGCGAGCCGAAGGACTCGGCCAGCTCGAGCGACGGCTCGGGCATGGCATGGGAGGCGCCGTCAGCTCCGGGCGCCGCTCCGATTGCGCGGCCGTCGGAGTCGCCTGTCGCGCCGAGGCCTGGCCCGCCGTGGATCGACGCACCAAGCGCCAAGTGGCGCATGCCGGCCGCGCGGCGAGCGAGCTCCTCCCAATCCACCAGCGGCTGGCCGGGCCAGTCGCCGGGCAGCTCACCGGCGTCGACTTGCTCCGAGCGGACGGTCGCCGCCTGCTCCGTGACGCCGTCGGCGGCTGCCCGCAGCTGGTCGACGTCGCTGGTCACGAGCCAGGAGCCCTGTGGCAGGTAGTCGAGCGCCGTGGCCCCCTCTGGGTGCAGCAGCGGGCCGTAGAACTCGAGCCCGCCGAAGCGCTCCCCGGAGCGCAGCCGCTCCAACTGGCCGCGCACCTCGCTCTCGGCGATGGGGTGCATCCGGCCCAGCTGCAGGCGCGCCACCTCGTCCGCGACCTCGGGCCCGCGCTCCGGCAACGCCTCCGCGGCGGGGATCACCAGCACCTCCGACTTGCTGCGTTCGGAGCGTTGGCTCGTCGGATTGAACTCCCGCATGGAATCGATCTCGTCGCCGAACCATTCGATGCGCGTCGGCTTGGAATCGGCTGGCGGATACACGTCCAGGATGCCGCCGCGATGAGCGAACTGCCCGGGCTGAGTGACGGCCGTCGCCGGCTCGTAGCCCAGGCGCACCAGCTGGCGTGACAGACCGGTGACCGAGACCGTGTCCCCGACCCGGCACAATCGCGACTCGGCCCCAAACAGGTCGGGCGACACGGTTCGCACCATGAGCCCACGGACTGACGCGACAATGATCGGCGGCGGCGCCGACGAGTCGCCCGAGGCGTGGGCGTGGAGCGCCGCGAGGGCAGCCAAGCGCCTCTCCCGCGTCACCGGGTCCCACGGAATGCGCTCGTAGGGCATCGCGTCCGGCGCCGGCAGCAGGTGCACTCGGCGGGGATCGGACACGAACGCGCGCAGGGTCTCGGCCAGCGTCCGGGCCTCGTCCGGCTGAGGCGTCAGCCACAGCAGCGGTGCGCCCAACCCCTCGGCTAGTGCCGCGACGACCACGGGTCGCGCCGCGCTGGGCAGCCCCAGGGGGCCGACAGCGTGCACCGGACCGGCGGTGCGCGCCTCCCCGAGAAGCTCGCGGAACGCCGGATGGGCGGCAACGAAGGGGATCAGACCGGACACCGAGTAGTCTTGCATGGGGAAGCTGACTCGCTCCATCGCCGAGCGCCGGCCGCCGCCGGGAAGGCAAACGCGTAAACCCGAAGAATAGCATTCTGCCTGCCGTCTCCCCAAGGGGCCCGCGCTTGGTTGTCACGCCCAGATAGGAATGTCCCCTCGGCTCCCAGGATAGGAATGTCCCCTCACGAGTCCGCGTTGTTCTCTGGCTGCGTCGGGCCGTTGCCCTACGCGGCGACGATCTGCCCCAGAAAGTTGACCGCGCTCCTCTTCCAACGTAACTTAAGGCGATCGTAACATCGGATTGGGAGACGGCACTTGATCCCCGCAGCAAGTGATGCGACAACCCTGCGATCGCGGCTGATTGCCCTCCTAGCCGCCGTCTTCGTGTTGACCAGCACGTCCGGCTGCGTGGTGTGGCGCGACGCCCCCGTGCGTCCGCGCGACCGCGACACGGGCTCCGAGCCGGTCGCCGCGGTGGGGCGCGGCGCTACTGGTGGTGGCGCCGGCGCGCGATCAGGCGACGACCTCGACGCCTACTACTACCAAGGCGATGGCGGGCAGGGGGCCGGTAGCGCCTCGGACGGCAACGACGCTGCGCAGCCCGGCGCGGCGACGGGGGCCGGCGCGGTCGCTGACGGCGAGCGCGATGTGGCTCCGCCCACCGTGGCGCCGACGCTCACGACAGCGCCGACCGCGACGCCCGAGCCCACCAGCACGACGCCGCCGACGCCCACGCCCGACCCGTTCACGGCAGCGGGCCGACCGATGCACCTCGAAGTCCCGTCGATCGGCGTCGACGCCTACATCGAGCAGGTGGGCCTGACCGCGGAGCAGGCGATGGACACGCCCCGCGAGTGGGGCAACGTTGCGTGGTACCGCCGCGGCTACAGGCCGGGCGAGATCGGCAACGCGGTCATCGCCGGCCACCTCGACACGAGCTCGGGCGGTCCGGCCGTCTTCTGGTCGCTGCACGAGCTGACGCCGGGCGACGAGATCTACGTGACCTATGAGAACGGCGACCGCTACACGTTCGTGGTCGAGGGCTCCGAGTACTATCTGCACGACGCCCAAGGGCCCGTGATCGATCGGATCTTCGGCGAGTCGCTGACACCGGACCTCAACCTTATCACGTGCGACGGGGCGTGGGACCACGGCCAGGCCACCTACTCGCACCGCCTGGTGGTGTTCTCGACCCTGGCGCCGAACCAGACCGTGAGCGTCGACGCCCCGGCCGCGATCGAGTAGGCGACCGCCGGCGGCGCGCGCCGCCTAACGCCAGCCCAGACCAGGCCGCCTCACACGACGCCGCGCCACGGCACCCCATGCCAGGCCGCCCCATGCTACGCCGCCCAGGGCTGACCTCGGGCGTCGCCAGCAGGTGCGGCCAACCGGTCGCTAGGGCCGCCGCGCCTCCGCCGTCGGGAGGTCGCCGTACGACTCGCCGCGCAGGGCGGACCTGAGCGCGTCCCGATCGTCCCACGGGTGCTCGACCTCGCCGAAGCACATGCTCTGCTCGTGCCCCTTGCCCAGCACGAGCACGATGTCGGACGGGCCGGCGAGCTCATTGGCGCGCCGAACCGCCTCGAACCGGTCGGGCACCCGGTGCAGACCGCGACCGTCGGTGCGGCCGGCCTCGGTCACTCCGGCGGCGATGGCGCCGATGATGGCGTCGAGATCCTCGGTGCGCGGGTCCTCGGCGGTGACCACGACCTCGTCCGCCAGCTCGCCGGCGACCCGGCCCATCATGGGCCGCTTGGTGGAGTCGCGCAGCCCGGCGCAGCCGAAGACGGCGATCACCTTGCCATCCGGCGGGATCAGCTCGCGCGCGCTGGCGAGCGCGCGCCTCAGCGCGTTCGGCGTGTGCGCGAAGTCGACGACGGCCAGGTGCGGCTGCCCCTCGTCGATGACCTCCATGCGCCCCGGTATGCCCTCTATCGAGGCGATGCCGCGCGACCACGCTTCGCGGTCCACGCCCAGGGCGTGCGCGACCGCCATCGCTG
>JBJYWW010000064.1:0-3962 GCA_046259645.1 Anaerolineae bacterium | reverse complement strand
GCATGTACATCATGCTGCTCGTCACCGTTATCGTGATCCCCCTGGCAGTGCTGGGCACGGGCGGGTGGATCTACTGGCGCCGGCGGTAGCCACGGCTGGCGCGGCCTGTGCTGATACGAGCCCGAGCCGCAGCACCGCCGCGGCAGTGTTGCGCCCCGGACTAGCCCGGGTCGCGGCGCTGTCGTGGCCCCGCCCCTGCGGTGATCGGTCACTGCTGAAGGAGATCGCCTCGTGAACCCGCGCTACACGCTCGTCCTGTTCTTGATCTTCGTCGCCTTCGTCGCTTTCGCGATCACGCAGCGCGACGCCGAGCCGACCCAGCTCGGTGAGGGTGCGCCGACGGCGACGCCGGCGGCCTTGCTCGAGCTGATTGGCGCCGACGTCGAGGAGGTGGACGTCGACGGCGACGCGGCCAGCTACGTGCTGACGCGCGTCTCGGGCGGCTGGGAGGTTGATGGCTCGGCGGCAAGCGACCAGGTCGACGGCGTGGTGACCCGGCTGGCCGATCTGGCGGTGACTCGCGAGCTTCCCGCTGATCGCGATCCGGAGACCTACGGTTTCGCCACGCCATCGTTGACGGTCACCCTGGGCATGGCGGCCGGGGACAAGTTCGTCATCCTGGTCGGCGACGAGCTGCCCGGCGGCTACGACCGCTACGTCAAGCTGGCGGCCGGGGAAGGCGCTGGCGCGGACGTGACGGTCGACCGCATCGTGATAGTCAGCGGCGGCGACTTCAACAGCCTGCTGGACTGGCTCACCGAGCCGCCGCTTGCGCCCACGGCCACACCGGAGCCAACGGCCACGTCGGACGCGGCCGAGGCGGACGCCGAGGCCGATGACGCCGCCGCCGAGGAGACCGACGACGGCACTGCGGACGAGTCCAACGACGACGACGCAGACGCTGACGCCAATGCTGACGCGGACGACGGCGACAACGACTCCACTACCGATGACGCCGGCGACGGCAACGGCGGGGAGGCCGCTCCCGGGGCGGACGACGGGGCCGACGACGGCGGAGCCGGCGCCGGGGGCCAGAACGCGGGCCAGGAGCAGAACGGCTAGGCGCAGCCCTACTGGCTACAACGACGGCGAAGATCACGAGCAGGTCTCCGGCGCACCCCCGGCCCGCGATCTTCGCCGTCGCTATCTATAACACGTCGGATCCAGGAATCTGACACGGCGGCCCCCGAATCGCGCGGCGTGACTTGCCGGTCCGGGGGCCGCGGCATATCGTAGTCACGGCCGAGCCCTACCTCGAGGAGAGCTCCAATGCGCTACCTGTTCACCGTCGTGACGCTGGTCTTGACCGTCGCTGTCGCCGCGTGCGACTCGACGCCGCCGACGATCACCCCGGCGCCAGACGAAGGGGCGCTGATCGAGGAGGCAACTCTGGCGCCGGACGTCGACGAGCTGGCGATCGACGTGCTCAACTCGCAGGTCGCGGTCGGCCTCGAGCGGGTAGCCTTCAACATGACGAACCCCGACGGATCGCCGGTGGACCCGGGCAGCGAGGCGACGCTCGTCTTCTACAAGGTGAGCGAGCTGTCACCCGGGCAGAACCAGCTGCAGAAGTCGGCCGAGGGCAGCGCGCTGTACTTCGGTGAGAGCATGCCGCACGGCGGCAGCTGGGTCGTGTACAACGACTTCGACACGTCGGGATCGTGGTACTTCGATGTGTCGGTCACCAACGCCGACGGCACCGTGAGCCAGGGGCGCGGCCGGGTCGAGGTGGCGGGCCGCATCGACACTCCCCGACTGGGGCAAACGCCGCCGACCACCGACACGCCCAAGCTGACGGACGGGGCGGCGCTGGCGGACCTCACGTCGGACCCCGACCCCGACGAGGCGCTCTACCAGATGACGGTGGGCGAGGCCATCGAAAGCGGCAAGCCGACGCTGGTGCTCTTCGCTTCTCCGGGGCACTGCGCCAACGAGGACTGCGCCGCGACCCTGGCCGCCGTTCGTCGCATTGCGCGGCAGAAGGCTGGCGAGCTCAACGTCATCCACATCGAGTCGCGCGACCTCGCCGATCCCACGCAGATGTCGGCCACGGCCAAGGCGTGGGGCTTGCCGTCGGAGCCGTGGACGTTCCTGTTCGACAACAGGGGGTTCCTGGTTGCGCGCGTGGAAGGTCCCGTGGAGCAAGTCGAGCTCGGGCTGCTGATCGACCAGATGGTGAAGCAGTGACAGGTGCGACTCGACGCCGACGCTCGCGCCGCCTCGACTGCTGTAGGGCAGGCCTCCGCAAGCGACGCGCGTGATAGAGGCGCTTAGACCACTTGCGGAGACGGCCGCCGCGGCGGTGGCGTACGCCTCCGGTCGGCCCGGCGAGTTCGCCCAGAAGCTGATCGAGCACTTGCAGCTGTCGGGCACGGCGCTGCTGTTGGCGGCGATCATCGCCATTCCCGCGGGAGTGTGGATCACCCGCCGGCCCGGCGCGGCGCAGTCGGTGATCGGCGCGTTCAACTCGCTGCGCGTCGTCCCCAGCCTGGCCGTGCTCTTCATGGCGCTGCCGTTGCTAGGGCTGGGCTTCGTGCCGGCCGTGGTGGCGCTGACGCTGCTGGCATGTCCGCCGGTCTTGCTGAACACCTACGCGGGCTATCGCGGCGTTGATCCGGCCGCCGTTGAGGCGGCCGTGGGCATGGGCATGTCGCCGCGGCAGGTCCTACGGCAGGTCGAGACGCCGCTCGCCGCGCCCGTCGTGCTGGCTGGTGTCCGCATAGCCGCGGTCGAGGTGATCGCCAGCGCGACGCTGGCCGCCTTCATCGGCGCAGGTGGCCTGGGCGACTACGTCTACCGGGGCTGGGCGGTGAACCGCGTGGACATCATGCTGGTCGGCGCGCTGCCGGTCGCGGCGCTCACGCTGGTGGCCGAGACGTTCTTCGTCTTGGTGCAGCGGCGCGTCGACGTACCGTGAGCCTCCAAGTGAGACCGTCCGTGAGATCGAAGCCAACGACGAGGAGATGACGAGATGAAGCTGAATCAGATCGCTGCGCTGGCGCTGGCGTCGGTGCTCGTGCTGTCCGTCGCAGCGTGCCAGTCGGAGTCGAACCAGCAGGCCGTCGAGGGGCAGGGCGCGGCCGCGCAGTCGAACCAAGCCGGGCAGGACCAGGCGGCGAGTGACCAGGCATCGGACCAGGCATCGGACCAGGCCGCCGACCAAGACACCGAACAGGGTGATAGCGCGGCCGACGCTGACATCGGTGTCGCTGCCGGCGGCCCCATCGTCATCGGGTCGAAGAACTTCACCGAGGCGGTCATCGTGGCCGAGATGTACGCCCAGGCGCTTGAGGGCGCCGGCTTCGCGGTCGAGCGCAAGCTCAACCTCGGCGCCACCGACATCGCGCACGAGTCGCTGGTGTCCGGTCACATCGACCTCTACCCCGAGTACACCAGCACGGGCGCCCTCACGGTGCTGAAGCTGGAGCCGATGACCGACGAGGCCGAGATCTTGGCCGCCGTGCGCGATGGCTACAAGGAGCAGTTCAACCTGGTCTGGCTCGATCCGGCCCCCTTCAACAACCCGCAAGCGCTGGCGACCCGGGCCGACGTCGTCGAGGAGTACGGGATCGAGACCTACTCCGACCTGGCAGAAGCGGCGCCAAACCTGGTTATCGGCGCGCCGCCCGAGTTCTACGAGCGCGAGGACGGGCTACCCGGGCTGATGGCGCTCTACGGCGGCTTCCAGTTCAAGGAGGAGCGGCAGCTTGACCCGGGGCTCAGGTACCGGGCCCTCAACGAGGGCGACGTCGACGTGGTTCTGGCGTTCGGCACCGACGGCCAGATAGCGGGCTACGACCTCGTGTTGCTCGAGGACGACATGCACCTCTATCCGCCATATCAGGTCGCGCCCGTCGTTCGACAGGCGACGCTCGATGCCTACCCCGACGTGGCCACCGTGCTCAACGGCTTGGCGCCGGCGCTGACATCCGAGCAGATGCAGCGGCTGAACTGGATGGTCG
>JBJYWW010000063.1:0-10463 GCA_046259645.1 Anaerolineae bacterium | reverse complement strand
AGGACCGGGTTGTTCTTCGTGCGGCGCATCAGGATGCGCATGAGCCGCAGCGTCTCGTACTCGCGGCCCACGACGGGGTCGAGCTTGCCCTCGGCGGCCAGTGCGGTGAGGTCGCGCCCGTACTTCTCGAGCACTCGGAAGCGCCCCTCCGCCCGCGGGTCCGTGACCCGTTGGCCGGCGCGCAGCTCCTCGATGGCCAGCCGCACGTCTTCCTTGTCTACGCCGGCCTCCGACAGCAGGCGGTAGGACTGCCCGCGCTCCTCGCTGGCGATGGCCAGCAGCATGTGCTCGGTCGAGATGTACTCGTCGCCGAGCGTCTGCGCCTCGTTCATGGCCACCTGACCGAGCCGCTGGATGCGCGGGGTGACGTAGATCTGCCCCCCACCAGGCCGGCCGGGCACGTTGAGCTTGCGATTGCTGGATAGGAACTCGTCGAGCTGGAGCGCGAGGAGCTCGGTGTTGACGCCGAGCATTTCTTCGAGGATCTCTGTGGTGAGACCGTCCGGCTGCTCGAGCAGGGCCAGGAACACGTGCTCGGTGTCCATCTGGTTGTGGCCGTAGCGCATCAGGATCTCTTGCGACCTGGCGATCGCGTCCTGCGCGCGCTCGGTGAAGCGGTCAAAGGGCATCATGGGATTTGCGGTCCCTCCTATCCGGTGGGCTGGCTCCATTGCCGGAGGGCGTATGCGCGTCCGAGTTATCTCGGGGGGCTAACTATTTGCTCTGCAAAGGACTTGCCGGAATTATAGTCGCCTTCGTCGGCGTCCGACAAGCCACCCGCCGGCACGGATCCGCACGTGATGGCCGTAACGCCGCGCTGAGGCAGGCGTCCTAGTTAATCGGGACGGCGCACACAGGAGGATGGGTCCGAAGTTGTACCGCGAGCGTATCCGTTGGCCGCTGCTGGCCGCGATGATGCTGGTCGTGCCGCTCATCGCCGCTGCGACGGCCCTCCGGATCACCCCACCGGCTCACGCGCAGGCGTGCCCTCCGCGTTGCCCCACGCCCATCATCACTCCGGCGTGGCACTTGCACATGTGCGACCTGTCCTACCAGGAGCAGCTGGAAGACAACCACTGCATGTACGGCGACGGCGTCACCGAGTTCCCCGCCGGTACTGACCAGGTCTACATAATCTACTGCCATCGCGCCGAAGATCTGGTTGTCGTGCAGGTGAAGGACGCCGGCGGCGGCCTGCAGTACGTCAACCACCCCGACGGCATCACGTACACGGGCGACGCCTGCGAGACGCTCGTGTTTGCGCAGCGAAACGGCATCGCCGCCGCGGGCAGCCCGTACTACACCTCAGCGTACTGGCCCGAGGGCCCGTTCAGTGGTGTCTCGCGCGGCATAGAGTGGTTCATCGGGCTGTTCGTCGCCTTCGACTTCGAGAACTACTACGGCACGGACGCCTTAGCACAGATCACTGCCCGCGACCCGGCCGCCAACCTCGACATCGCCGGGTACGACGAGATCGTCGTGCACGTCACGAGCACCAGCGATCCGGCGGGCATCGACGTCGTGCTGCGCGAGGAGGCCCCCAGCTTCCCGATATTCGCGGCCGACCCGCCGCTCACGTTCTCGACGACGGCCTCGGACGAGGCGAATCACACGATCTTGGTCGCCAATCGCGATCAGGTCACGGTGTCGTACTGCCCGCGCAACTGCCAGACACCGTACACCGACACGGCCACCTGGTATCAGATAGTGGCAACGATCACGCCTACCCCTCTGCCCACCTACGGGGGGCCGCCGCCCACGGCGACGGCCACGCCGCCGCCCGATACGAAGGTCGAGTACGTCACCCTCCGGCCCGCGCCCGACGACGTCGGCTACGTGCCGCAGATCAGCGCCAATCGCAACCTGCCGAACCACCTCGGCTACCCGACGATCTACTCCGGGATGTGGACGCACGGCCAGAACCAGCACTACGGCATGATCCAGTTCGACCTGTCGGTGCTGCCCGAGGGCGCCGCGATCCGCGACGCGCGCCTCGAGATGATCGGCCGCGACAAGGACTTCACCGACCCGGGTCGATGGGCGGTGTACCTGCTGGCCGACACCATCGACAGCGGCTGGCGGACGGCCACGTTCGCCGACGTGCAGGAGGCGGGGCAGCTGGCCCAGGTCGGCTCCGACCTGACCGACACCAACCTCGCGCCGCTCCGAGCCAACAGCTTCGGCCACGACGCGACCGCGCTGGGGTTGCTCAACGAGCGGCTGGCGACGACCCGCAAGGCGAGCTATCGCGTGGACGGGCCGAGCGGCGAGGACGACAACCTGTTCGGCTGGCACTCCGGTGTCGACAAGTATCGGCGCGACTCGGTGCCGCCCGACCCGGCTCTCGGCCCGTCGCTGCACCTCTCCTACGTGCTGCCCGGGAGCGAGCCGTCGGCGACTCCGGGCGGCGGCGACACGGCCACGCCGGGTGGCGCGGGCCAGACGGCCACACCGCCTCTTGGCCCGACGCCGACCGGTCAGCCCGGAGCCACGTCCACGCCCGGCGCCGGCACCGGCACGCCCGCGGCAACCGAGACCGCACTGCCGACCCCGACGAGCGGTCCGGGGCCTGGGACGACGGAGCCGACGCTGACGGCGACGCCGCCCGGCACTCCTCCGCCGACCGGCAGCTCCTCGCCGTCGGCCACGGCCGGGACGCCGGCAGGCACGGCGACGAGCGGCGGTCCGTCAACGCCTGGGACGGCCTCGCCGTCGGTCACCGCGGGAATCTCCGAGACCGCTTGGCCGAGCCCGGACGCCACCGTCTCGACGGTGCCGCCCAGCCCGGAGACGCCGCCTGCCGGCGGGACAGTCACCGCGACCTCCCTGGTGAGCGCCACGCCCGCCACGCCTGCAGCGCCCGGCACCCCGACTGCGTACGGCACACAGCCACCGACCGCGGTCGGACCGCCCACGTTCACACCGACGTCCACGCCGGACGGGCCGCGCATCGGCCGCCAGGTCTGCGTCGTGGCGTTCGACGACTACGACGGTGACGGCTACCGGGACGCCGAGGAGCGCTTCCTGCCAGGGGTCACGATCAAGCTGACGCACACCGAGAGCACCGCGTTCGTGACTTGGACGACCAACGGAACGAACGACCCCGACTACTGCTGGAGCGGTCTGACGGACGGGGCGTACACGCTCGCGGTCACCGCGGCGCCCCTCGGCTACGCGGCCAGCGGGGCCTACAAGTACGAGTTCGAGGTGCCGTTCCCCGGCAGCTACGCCTACTACGGCTTCGCCTTGCGCGAGCCGAGCGTGCCGACGCCGACGCCGTATCGCACGGCTACCCTGCCGCCGACCGCCAAGCCGACGGCGACGGTGTCCCCGACACCGAGCGTCACACCCACCGCAACGCCGCAGCCCACCGTCGACGGTCCGAGCGGCGAGATCTGCGTGGCGGTGTTCCTCGATGCCGACGGCGACGGTCGCCGCCAGGGCGCGGAGGAGTGGATCCGTGACGTGCGCGTGCGCCTCGTCGACCGCTCCAACGGGACGGAGCGCGCGGTCATGTCGCGGGACGATGCCCTGGTGTGCTCGCGACTGGCCACCGGCGTGTACTACGTCCGGGCGGAGCTGGCGCCGGGCCTTGTCCCGAGCACCACTCACGAGAAGGCGGTCCTCCTGACCGAGAGCCAGCGCCAGATCGTCGAGTTCGGTCAGCGACCGCCGGCAGCGGACGGCACGGCCTATCTGCCCGTGGCGATCCGCAGCTCGCCCTAGCTCCTTCCCGCCGCCTTCAGCGTGCTATTCTTGCGCGGCGTGCGCCGCGGCTCCTCTGCGCATCGTGGCCGCGCAGCGGCGCGGGAGTGTGCGAGATCCGACGCCGTCCGAGCAGAAGCTCCAACGATCGAGGCGATGCAGGCTCGCGCGGGATCCAATCAACGAAGATGAGGTGCAGATGCTGACGTATCAGAGAGTCACCGGCGCGGCGCTGCTCGGGTTGGCGGCCGCGGTCCTCCTCGTCCCCGGGCTGGCCCGGGCCGATGTCGGCGTCACCAACCTGCGGATGGGCCGCGACTACTCCGCCGACCCATCGACCTCCAGGTTCGCGCCGGGGATCAACTCCGTGTGGGCCCGGTTCGACTACCTGGAGGCATCGAACCACCAGATCGGGCTGACGGTGATGGTGCACGGAGGCCTTGTCGGCTACGGAACCGCGTTGCCGCTCGCCGGCTCGGGCTCGGAGTCGGTCGAGATCACCGGCGATGCCGTGCTGCGATCAGTGAGCGCCGAGGCCGCCGACTCGGCGAAGGCTGCGCGCAGCAACGCCGACAAAGCGGCTACTCAGACGTACGGCACGGTAGAGTACCTGATCCAGGTGGAGGCCGGCCTGAACCGCGTCGACAGCGCGCTGATAGTGGTCCACGGCATCGAGTCGTCGCAGATCGACGAGGAGATCCTCGCCGCGATGGAGGTCGCGAGCGACAAGACCCGAACGCTGCTGGACAGGGCGGCGAATGCCTCGGACGACCAGCGGCGGAAGGAGCTGGCGGCCGCAATGGAGCGGCCGCTCGGCGACCTGGTGAGCGCGTCGGAGCAGCTGTCGACTGCGGCTGGCGAGGCGCACGACGTCCCGCTTTCCGTCAGCGGCGACGTCTGGCAGTACGTGGTCAGGATATCGGTTGACGGCACGCCAGCGCTCACGACCGAGTTCGACATAGCCGGCTCCACGATATACGCGCCCTACATCTCGAAGTAGGCACCTCGCGCCGCCGCGCGCGGCGGCAGCCCGTTGCGGAGGACCCTGTCGTGCCGCGCCGGGCGGTTGGATCAGTCCGCTGCCGGACGCGCTCGTCCCGCTGGCACGGTGCCTTTGAGCGCCCGGGCGGCCGGTGTATCATCATCGCGTCTCGCGGACGCACGTCGCGCAGCGACGCGCCGTGAGGCTTTGCTTTGCGTCCGCTCACGTCCGGCTAAGGTCGGGTTCACTGCACGCTCAGGCACGCCGCCGAGACTGCGGACGAAGACGCCTGCCCCCAAGGAACCTGCCGATCTCGGCAAACGACATAAGCGCAATCGGCATGGCGATCAGTGTACGCAAGCGCGACCGGCCGCCGGCCGCCGCAAGGAGAGAGAACGTGATGACGCGGTCGAGAGTATTCCTGTTCGCCGCCGTGATGGTCGCCGCACTCGTCGGCGCGGCGCCGCTGCACGCCCAGGATGGTGGCGTGGGCGGCCTCCGCCTGGTCGACGACGCAGGGGAGACCATGGGCCAGGAGCCAGCGCCACCGGGCGAGAAGCTCTTCCGGCTCGACGCTGGCGTGCAGCAGTTCACGGTCGCCTTCGACGTCGAGGGCGGCACCAGCGACGTGCAGCTGCGAGTGATGGGCCCGTCGGGTGCCGTGCTGTTCCAGGAGACCCAGACTTACACCACGCCCGGCACCTACACGATGGACTTCGACAACGGAGACGTCGCGTTCCCTGAGCAGGACTACGTGGTCAACGCCTACATCGGGCCCGAGTTCTATCTAGCGGACAGCCTCCAGATGGTCGTGGGCGCGGCACAGATACCGGGCTCGGATTCGGAGGAGCCCGTGGTGGTCAGCGCTGACCAGCAGACGACGACCGACCAGGGCGCCGGGCACGAGCTGATCGCCGAACCGATCGAGGCGTCGCAGCCGCTCGACGCGACGGCGCTGGAGATACCGGGCGGGCCTTCGCGGCAGGTGCTCCTAGTTGCCGGGTTCGGGATCCTGGTGCTGCTGGCGATCGTCGTATGGGCCGGGTGGTCGGCGCTGAACCGAGCCTAGCTCTGCTCCTCGCGCCGACGTGATTGGCGCAACACAGGGAGAGATAGTCATGAACCGAGTGCTGCAAGCCTCGATAATCACGCTGCTGCTGTTCGGCGTGGCGGCCGTGCCCGCCAGCGCTCTCGCCGGGGTCGGCGAGCTCGCCTCATCGACGTCCGAGAGCCGCGACGACGCGACGTCGAGCTTCCCGGCTGGCACGACTGAGATGTATGCCCTGTTCGCTTACGAGGACCTGGCGAATCACAAGGTCGGTGTGTCCTTGATGGGCTTCGGCCTGACCGACATCGTCTCGTACGTCGACCGCTACGACGGCACTGGCGAGGCAGCCGTGCACATGACCGGGGCCGACATGTACAAGAGCCTCGCGGACTCGCTCGTCGTGCAGGCTGAGGCGGCGGCGTCGAACGCCAAGAAGGCCGCCGACCAGGCGACCGGCCGAATGGACTACCTGGACTCGGTTCGCGCGGCGATGTACTCGATGGGCTCGTCGCTGGCGCTGCTGGAGATGGCCGACGCCGGGGCGGAGATGACCGGCCTCGTGTTGGACGTCACCGTCCTGGTCGAGGAGCTCGACGACCTCGTGGGGTACGCCCAGGAGCAGGACATCGACGAGGACGAGCAGAAGGCGCGTGCCGCCGCCTTGAAGCAGCCCGCGGCGGATCTCGAAGCGGCTGCCGACGCCCTGAGCCAAGCGGCGCAGAGCGTGGGCGAAGTCGCCTTCCCGCCCACGGGCACGCAGTCACCTTACACCCTTCTGGTCACGTTGTCGGGAAGCCCGGCGCAGAGCATCGACGTGTACATGCTGGAGGAAGGCGATGAGGGCCCCGGCGCCGCGGCCGGGGGCTCGACGGACAGCGGCGGAACGCCGACCAAGACGCCGACAGCGTCCGGTGCCGGCGCGGGCAGCGGCTCTACGTCAGGTCAATCGCGGAGCAATCTCGCCGGCCAGGCCGGGTCCGGGAGCGGCACCGACAGCTCGGCCGGCGCCGACAGCGAAGGCTCCGGCGGCGGGGCGACCGGATCAGGCGTCGAGGGTCAGAAGGCGGGAGCGGCGGCCACGTCAGCCGCAATCGCCGCGACGGCGAGCGGGAGAGCCGGCAACACGGCCGCAGGCTCCAGCGCGGTTGGATCGGGCGCCCAGGCGGCGGGAACGCAGCCCGCCGACGAATCGGCCGATCTCGGCGCCTCCGAGGGTATGGAATCGGCGGCCGGCGGCGCGGTCGGCGCGTCCGAGCCTGGCGCAGAGCCCACCTGGACTGTGCCCGCCGTCGCTCAGGCGTCCGGCCAGCAGTCGTCGCAGCCCCAGCCGATCAGCGCTGACTCCGATGGCGGCTCCGGAGGCTCGTCGGGCCCGAACCTGGCGGTCCTGGGCATCGGTGCGATAGTCCTGGTTGGCGTGGCTCTCTGGCTAAGGCAGCGCGCCTAGCGCGCTTCCTCAGCCTCGGGGCCGCAGAACCGGCGACCCTCGCCCGCACGTCATGTGATGCAAGTGCCGCTACAGGCTACAATGAGCGCTGCCCTGGCGGTTGGTGGTCCGGCTCTCTCGAGACACCAATCGCCGTGCCTGATCGCTGCCACGAGGCGGGCCCTGCCACAGGGCCTGCACGTTACGAGGACCGGCCTACGGCCGTCTAACATCCCGGGGGGGCTCTACTGCCCCGCGCGCAAGGATTAGGAGCTTACGTATGCGACGCCCTACGCCCACCGTAGCGATCGCGGCCGCGATCGCGCTCGCCCTCATGAGCATCGGCGCCGCCGCGATCGCGGCAATGCCCTCCGAGACGGTCGCCGACTCGCCCATGGTCACCGCGCTCGACGTCTACATGAGCGACCAGGCCGGCGGGCCCGTGAAGCGCACGTTCATGAGTGACACGCATCGCGTGTATGCGGTAGTCCAGTTCGAGGGCGCGGCCAACGAGCGCTACGACCTTCGGCTGCGCGACCTGTCGGGCATCGAGGTCTTCCGCGAGCCGGTCACGCTGTCGGGCGACGGGGCGCAGAGCCGCGAGATCGCCATCGAGGACTTCATCGGCAGCTACGAGGCAGGGGTGACGACGCAGAGCCAGGCGTTGTCCGACGTTATCGGCGACCTCACCAACTACTGCCAGAACCCGCCGCCTCAGCCGTCGCCGTGGCCACCGCAACCGCCCACGAGCCCGACGCCTGGAGCGCCGACTCCAACGCCTGACGGCTTCTCGCGATGGCGGTCGATGATGCTCGACGCCATCGAGTCGTCTGGCTCGATCTCTGCCGAGCTCAGCCGCACGCTGCGAGCCACGGGCTCTATGCCCGACGTGCAGGACACGGCCGAGATAGTGGGCAACCTGGACCTGTCTCTCGACAAGCTCGCCACGGCCGTCGACAAGCTCGACCAGGCCGAGCGGGCCGTTAACCCGCCGGGTGTCGGACCGGGCACGCCGACACCCGACCCGCCTGTGGCGCCGAACCCGGCCGAGGCGTGCGGCTACGTCGCCGAGGCGGCCACGTTGGTCGACGAGTCCCTGGCCGCCTCCGCCGCCGCGATCGCGGCGATTCCCGATGACACCTCGACTTGGCGCATCCCGATGACCTCGGCGCGTTACGTCGACGGCAGCTTCTCGAGCTGCTTGCAGTACGGCACCGACCTGGTCGTCCCGGAGCACGAGACGTCGGCCGACTCGACCTCGTGGACTGTCGGTGTGCCCGGCGAGCCGGCGCTCATCTTCCCCGGTCCCGAGCTGGTCGACAAGTCGAACCTGGGGCAGATCGCCGTCAGCCCGCGCGAGATGTACGCCGCGTCCGTCCAGGTGCCGGACGTGGTGCGGCAGGCCAAGGTCACGGCGTTCGTTACCGATGCGCAGTGCAATGCGCTCAGCGCCGTGACGATGACGTTGGCCGTCGATCCGATCGAGGCCGGCACCGTGTTGCCTGAGCACCTCGTAGTCTCCGAGGGTCTAGGAGTCGCGACGCTCAACGCCGGTGAGGTGACCTCTGGTGGCTCCTCGGACGTCACGGCGCTTGTCTGCGCGGACGAGGCGTGCTCGGAGCCGGTGGTGGGCAGCGGGTCGTTCTCGGTAATCGGGCCGCCGCACTACCTGACCTTCAACGTGAACAAGACGACCATCAACCCGGTGCGGGGCGAGGTGGCCAACCTCTCGGTGCGCGCGATCGACCGCAACGGCCGCAACGTGGCCGACGGCAGCGCCATCACAGTCAGCATCGCGGCCGGCGATCCGGGCGTTCTAGCTCGCGACGTCTCCTCGCCGACCAACCCGGCGATGGAGCCGGAGCTCCTCGGCAAGACCGTGCGCACGGTGACGAGGAGCGGCTTCAGCAACGTCCCGCCCGGCGACGATCCCGGCTTGATATACAGCCCGGACCTGTTCCTCATGAAGGGAACCGACGGTGAGGGCTACGTGGAACTGAATGCGGTTGCCGCCAGCGGGGCGGCGGCCGAGCCGCAGCTCGTGCTCATCAAGAGCGAGCTCCAGGTGTACTTGCCGCTGGCCCTCAAGGGCTACGACATACTGGCCACGCCGCCGTTCGTGGATCCCGAGAACCCGCCGATCACGCCCACGCCGACGCCCCGCTAGTCGGCGACCGCGCGGTCGCGCGGCGCGACCTGTACGGAAGCGCTCGCGGCAGCGACCCAGCAGCCGCGAACGGCCAGGAAGCCAACACCCCCTCACCGGCACAGCCGGGAGGGGGTGTCGCTTCGCTGTTACGATCAGTCCCGCTGCCGCGGCAGCCGCGGCGGCTACGGCGTCTGGACCGGCTTCGCGAAGACCACGGTCCAGTAGTAGTTGTAGCTTGACCCCAAGTACTGCGTGAAGTCGGCGCCGATCTCCGTGTAGTCCGCGCTGAGGATGACGTCACGCTGCGCCCTCGCCATCCAGGCGGTCATCACCGACTCGGGATCCGACGACCGCGCCGCGAGGATCTCGCCGACCACGATGGCGTCGTAACCGGTTCGCGCGACGCGCTCCGCGGCCGATGAGCCGTCGCTGCCGGTGTGGCTGAAGAAGTCGTGGAACGTCATGTCGAAGTTGTGGATCTCGGCGGCACGCGTCAGCGACGGCTGTACAGTGAGCGGCGTCAGTCCTTCGCTGGTCCGGGCGTTGTTGATCAGCCGCACGATCTCGTCGACGCGCTCCTTGTGCTCCGGGATGGCCGTCGGCTGCGGCTCGTTGCCGTTGGGCGGGCCGTAGACGATGGCCAGGACCGGCGGGTGTTGGCTGTCCAGCCCGTAGCCGCTCTCCCAGTCGAAGACGTTGCGGGAGCCGTTGCGCGGACCGTCGATCTTGAAGCTGACCTTGCCAGTGGTCGACGCGCGCCACTCCAGCTCGCGGAGCATCGTCTCGTCGAACACGAGCACGTTCTGCTTTCCGGAATCGAGGTCGTACTGCCGCAGCTTGGGCTGCATCTCGGCGAACACGCGGGCGCTGGACAGCGATGGGAAGCTGTGGCTGCGCCACCCGAAGTCGGCCTCGGTCTGCAGCATCTTGATGCGCCACAGCCCGTTGCCGAGGCTTGACAGGTTGCGGCCCGACTGACCGGTGAGCACTAGCTGCGCCTCGGTGATCTCGCTGCCCTGCGGGATCGACGAGATGTCGAACTGCATGGCGCCGACGTACACGAGGCCGTCCGAGTAGCCGGACAGGATCTTCGAGTCGCCGAAGTGGTTGCCGCCCTCGTACTGCAACACCCAGCCGACATCGCCGGACTCGG